>CAIYPD010000037.1 GCA_903928075.1 Candidatus Firestoneibacteriota bacterium | reverse complement strand
TTGCCAACAGCCAGACACCTACTTATTTCTTCTCGTTCTTTTAGAGTTAGTCTAGAATATTTTATCCCTGTCATTGATTTTCAACGCCTCCTCTGGTATTATATCACCAGAGTGTTGCGTTAAATGTGAGGGACTAGGTTATTTTGCGGTATAATTAAGGGCTAATTTTGGAGGGCGGCATAATGAAAAAATATGAAATTAACGGGGAAGAACGGTCAAAAGATTTCATAATAAAAGCCGGCGGCGAACCGGTCCCGGTATATAAAGCAAGGGTTTCTGCGGTTCCATTCAATCAGGTTTGGCCCGGTTACCAGAGGCCTCTGGACCAGACTGAGCTTGCGTCTTTTGCTTATTTTGATATTAAGCGGCCGGAGAATATAGAAGTTGAATCAGCCTTTCCGGTAGAAACCTGTAGTGTCAAACCTTCTTCTCTTAAGATACTCCCGGAAATAAGGAAAGATAAGATTTGTTTTAAGGTAAAAAAGCCGGGGCATTTCGTGGTAGAAGTGAACGGGAGCCACAGTCCGCTGCATGTTTTTGTAAATCCGGAAAAAGTTCAAAATGTGAACAGAAAAGATAAAAATGTGCTATATTTCGGGCCGGGTGTACACAGACCGGGAAAAATAGTTCTTAAAGACGGCCAGACCGTTTATATCGCAGGCGACGCAATCGTGCATGCGTCAATTTCTGCCGAAAATGTATCAAATATAAGTATAATTGGAAGGGGCATCCTCGACTCAAGCAGCTTTGCCCGGGAGGATCTGCCGCCCACCGTTTATACACCCGGGTCTATTTACTTCTACAACTGCCGTAACATCAAAATAGAAGGCGTAGTGATCAGGGATCCTCATATGTGGACCGTTACCATAGACCGCTGCAAAAATGTCAAAATAGATAATATAAAACTTATAGGTTTATGGCGTTACAATAGCGACGGCATTGATATTTGCAACAGCCAAAAAATAAGAATAAGTAATTGCTTTATCAGGTCCTTTGACGACAGTATTGTTTTTAAGGGCTTGAAGAGCAGGAAACAAGATCACAAAGACCAGCGCCCGGTAAGTGATGTTGTGGTCAATAATTGCGTTATCTGGAATGACTGGGGAAGAGCCCTGGAGTTTGGCGCCGAAACCTGCGCGGTTGAAATAAAGAATATTGTTATCAAGAACTGCGATATCATCAGGACTGATTATATAGCGATGGATATACAACACGGGGATTGCGCGAAAATTTCAAACATAAGGTTTGAGAATATCAGGTTTGAAATGGATGAGAGGAGTCCCCACCCGATGCTTCAGAAGGGTAAAAAAAGCAGGTACAAACCGGGAAAAGGGAAATATAATCCGCGCTTAATTGTGCTGGAGATAAAGAAGAATATGTGGAAGCAATGTGACGGGTTGGGAGGCATGAAGAATATTTATTTTAAGAATATTGATGTAAAAGGGCCATGCGTTCCGGAATCGGTAATTTACGGTCACGGCCGGGGCAGTGCGGTTGAAAATGTTAAGATAGAAAATCTTGTAATCAACGGAATAAAAATGACAGCACCGGAAAAAGCCGGATTTAAGATTGGTAGTTTTGCTAAGAATATCAGATTAACTTAGTTTGTTATAACTAAAAGGAGAAAGTAAATGTCAGAGAAGAAGGTTGGTTTGCAATTGTTTTCGTTGAGACAGTTCCTGAGGACCGAACCCGAGATGGTGGATACTTTGAAAAAAGTAAAAGCTATGGGCTATGATAATGTCCAGGTCTCAGGGTTTGGAAAGATAGAACCGAAAAGACTTAAAGAACTTCTGGAAGAAACAAAACTTCTTCCCTGCTCCTACCATGATATGTTCCATTCCATAACAGAGAAAACAGAGGAACTGGTAAAACTTTGCAAGATAATGGGATATACGAGTGTGGCCTGTGCGGTTCCGCCCGATGATATGATGAGTGAAAAAGGTTACACGAATATAGGAAAGAGACTGAGCAAGGCAGGAGAAGTGCTGCTAAAAAACGGAATCACCCTGTGCTATCACAATCATGCATTTGAAATGATGAGATATGGCGGCAAAACAGGCCTGGAAATAATTTATGACGAGAGTGATCCCAGATATCTACAGACCGAACTGGATACCTACTGGCTGGCTTTTGGCGGAGGCGATCCTGCCGACTGGATAAATAAATATAAGGACAGATGCCCGATTATCCATCTCAAAGATATGTCGGTTCATTGGAATCAAGTAAGAATGTCAGAAGTTGGAAACGGCAATTTAAACTGGAATGGCATTTTTAAGGCTTTAAAAGGAACAAATTGCAGGTGGTATTTCGTGGAACAGGATCATTGCGGAGGCAATCCTTTTGATAGCGTAAAGATGAGTTTTGATAATTTAAAGAAGATGGGTATAAACTAAAATATTAAGGTTCGTATTTAATATAAACCTTTTTGCTGTATTATTCGTCTAAGTAATTATTGTTATTAAATGAAAAGGAGGTTTTTGCGGGTTCTAAAGGGTAATAGTCATAGGAACAATTTATAATAGGAGAAGAAATAATGAAAAAGATAATAGGAACGGGATTGTTCGTGTGTATGCTCGTGTCAGTCTCCTTCGGGGCGAAGATAACCGAAGGCTTTGAAAGCAAAGAGATACTTAAGAAGATGGAGATAGAAGGGGATGTGGTAATTTCCGGGGATCAGTTTCATGGCGGGAAAACAGCCCTTTATGTTCCGGAAAACTCCCAGGCTATTTTCACTATAGGGACCGAAAATAAATTCGGAACGGCAAGCTTCTGGGTTTATGATTCCTGTAATTGCAAGACGGAAGCTACTGCACCGCTTGGTTGGGGCGGGCCTTTTTTTGGCCTGGTAAATGCCGACGGGGACAAGGTGGTTCTTTGGGCCCAATCTTCAAAAGGTGTAAAGTTTGGGACAGGCTATGCCGTGACTTTTACCGCCGAGAACCAGTGGTTCACTAAATGGTGGTCCAAAATTACCAGAGGTAAAGCCGGCTGGAACAAATATACTTTTACCTGTACGGATGAGAAAACTTTAAGCGTGACGCAGAATGATGAAAAAGAAGTAAGCTCGATATCCGAAAAAGTTGAGTTTTTTAATAAGGGTTTCACCGGTATAATCATGGCCGGAGGAAAATCTCCTGCGGATATGGGGAAGAAGAAAGCAGCGCCGGTGAAGAAAGCGAAGAAGGGCGCTGAAAAAGCCGAAGCTCCGGTTGCCGAGGAGACAAAAGTTGCTCCTACCGGAGAAAAGTTTTACCTGGATGACATTGAAGTAGAAACCAAAGACGCGACACCCGCACCCGCAAAATAGCCGGTACTTAAGTATATTTCAAAGGCTTTCTTCCTTGTTAAGAGGAAGAAAGCCTTTTTTTTGCGCCAATACAAATGATTATATAATGCTTTAAAAATACTTGACAGGAACAGGAGTAGAGATATATTATATTCATATAAGAAACAGTAGTTGCATATATGAAACAATACGGAGGAAGCATTATGAAGGATTCCATTTTTACGCCGGATTTTCTGAGTAATTCAGAGAAGAGACCGAATATTTTGCTGATTATGACTGATCAGCAGCGCTTCGACAGTATCGGCGCGGTCTGCAATAACTTCAACGCAAAAACTCCGAATATGGATAAATTGGTAAAAAGAGGCGTGACTTTTGAGAATGCTTTTTGTACCGCGCCGGTTTGCTGTCCTTCGCGCGCCACCTTGATGACCGGGCTTCATCCAACCCGCGCCGGCGTTCCCGGCAATGCGAATTCGCCACTGAACGAAGGTATAGGGACCATCGGGGACCGGATGCAGGCCCACGGCTATGAGACTGTCTATCACGGGAAATCGCATCTAAAAGGAAACCTTGTTAATTATGGCTTTGAAGTGGCTTATGAGAATAGCTACGATGAAAGCACCCGCCTGGAAGCGAGTCGGTACTGGCGAAATAGAGATTGGATAACTTCAAAGCGGCCTTTCTTTCATGTAGTCTCTTTTATGGATCCTCACGACATTTATTTTCTTGATGGTGCGGAAACGGTGCCGGAGGTTCTTCCTCCCTGGAAAAACAGTTCTGATACTCTAAAAGGAAAACCAAAGATACAGAAGACCCGGCAGGTGGCCTGGAGCGAGGAGAGGTGGCAATACTACCGTAAGTTTTATGCCGAAAGGCTGGAACGTGTAGACCTGGAGATTGGCAAACTTATCGCTGAGTTGTATTGTTCCGGTTATGGCTGTAACACCTGGGTGATATTTACGGCCGACCACGGGGATATGGGCGGCGAACACGGGATACCTTTTAAAGGGCCGTTCATGTATGAGGGTGTAATGCATGTGCCTTTGATTATTGCGCCGCCGGATAACACAATCGGCGGAAAATGGAAAACGGTAGCAAATGGCGGGGCTTTTACTCCTAAAAGAAGCGGCGGAATGGTCAGCCATATTGATATTGTTCCGACCATAATGGACCTGGCCGGACTGCCCGCTGATCCAAACCTTCCCGGCCAAAGTGTTCTTCCTGCTCTCAAAGGAAAACCGTTTGCCGGACATGAGGCGGTCTTTTCTGAGTGGACCGATAATGTGGAGATACGGTGCATCAGGACAAGAAATTATAAGTATTCAATATATGAAACCGGTGAAGAGGAACTTTATGACCTTAAGAAGGACCCGTTTGAAATGAAAAATATTGCTTCAGAAAAGTTTTCTAAGAAAATTCGCGAGGAATTGAAAAAGAAACTTAAAGCACATCTGGAAGAAGAAAAAGACACTTTTGTTTCTAATTTGTAATTTTCGTTTATATCAATGGAATCTGAAAGTTTTGTAATCAGCGGAATCACTTCTAGGAGCATAATGAGAGCAAAAAGTCCGGTACCTGCGCTCGAAAGAAGTATGGATATTCTTGAATTATTAGACAACAATCCTAAGGGTCTTTCTTTTACAGAAGTACATTCAAAACTCGAACTTCCTAAACCGTCGGTTCTTAGAATACTTAATATTTTAAAGCAAAGAAAATATATCAGGCAAGAAAATAAAATCTATAAGTTAGGCTTAAAACTCCTGACTTTCGGAATGCATGTTCAGGACTCTCTGGATTTGCGCGAAACATCCAGACCTTTTATGGAAGAGCTGTTAAAATCTACCGGGGAGACCGTAGAGCTTATGATCTATGATGAAGACAGCCTCATAGTCATAGAAAAACTGGAAAGTTTTAATTCCATACGAATCTTTGCGAAAATCGGTGTTAGATTTATGTCTCAATATTTAGATGTTCCGGGTAAGGTGGCTCTGGCTTTTCTTCCGGAAGAAAACAGGGAAAAATGGTTTAAGAATTTTAAGCTCAAAAACCCCGGGCCCCGTGCAGCGGGAGCCATTACAAAATTTAAAGAGGAGCTTTCGAAGATAAAAAAGGAGGGAGTCTATCTGGATATCGGTGAAATGCGGCCGGAGATTTTCAGAATGGCCTCGCCCATCTTTGACCATGAGGGCAGGCTCCTTGGAATTGTGGGGATTGCGGGACCGTCTTTCCGCCTCAAGGAAAAAAATAATTTTAAAGCCGGAGTTATTAAATGCGCTTTGGAAATTTCAAGCAAATTGGGCTTTACGGAGTGAAACTCCACGCCCTTACGGACGTGGCGTCTTTTTAACTTTGTCTATCGACCAAGCCAAAGGAGTATCCTCCTTTGGAATCCTCTTATGAGAAGAGGCAATATTAATCGCGGTTTTTTCATCTACGGGCTAAACGCCCATAGTTTTCAAAAACCGCCCGCATAATAAAAGGAGACGAGGATATGAAAAAGTTATTTACCATAACTGTATTTTTGGCCGTAACCGCTGTTTTACCGGCTTATGATATAAATTTTGAAGGCACCTATGAAAATCCTAATAAAAATGACAGGCCTAATATATTAAGCGGCGGGGTGGATAAAAAAGATGGGAATGAATGGGAAGGCGTTTTTAAAACAGATTGGAAAGGGAAATTTCAGATATTTAGCGGAACTATGACCGGGGATCTTAAAAACGGACCTGTTAAGGGCGACTTTTACTTAATGCAGGGCACAAAGAAGACCCGGCATTTTGTTTATACGGCAACAGCCTCAAATTATAATATCAGCGGCCCGATTCTTGAGCTAAAGGATACGAAAGAAGTTAAAAGCGGCAAGTTTGAAATGAAAAAAACAGATAAAGCGGTTTCCTCCCCGTCAGACACCAAACTGGCGCAGGACCTTCCGTCAGAAAAAGCAGGCGCAAAGACCGCGGTTGTGGAAAAAGATAAAAATACCCTGCCTATGGAAGACTGGCGGCAGCTGGTTAAGGAAAAAAAGGTAGTACAGCCAAAGAGTGACACGGGCGCCTGGAAGTTTACACCCCAGACCTTCCCACCCATAGAAAGTATCGCAGCGCAAAAGTCTGACGATATTCCTCTATATGGTTGTTTTTCCTGGGGGGAGCAATACACGCAGTTCAGAAAGGAAATTAAAGAAGTCGGCTGGACAGTCTACCGGTTCAGCGGACCCCCGAATGAGGAAGCACTTGTAAACGCAATCGAGGACGGTATGCCCCTCCTGGTGACTTTACAGATAGGTAATACGAAGCAGGAATTCAGAAAGGAGCGCATCAGGGATTTTTATAAAAGCGATGAGGAGTTCATTCAGGCCTACCTGGCGGTGCTGGATGAATTCTGCGGAAAATACGGTCCCGGCGGGAGTCTCTTTAAAAAGCGCCCGGAGCTGGCCAAGAATCCGGTTAAGTATATAGAAGTCTGGAGTGAACCCAACGACCACCGTTTGATAGCCAACGGACCGGATAAGAAAGGGATAGACGCCCACCGGCAGAGTTTGTATGCTCAACTTCTAAAAGAATCTTATGCTTTTATTAAAAAGAAATATCCTGCGATAACGGTTGTAGGTTTTTCCGCCAGCGGGCGCGATGACCAGCGGTTTATTGAAAAAGTCCATGCGGCGGATCCGGCTGTTGCAAATTCCTATGACATTGTTTCGACGCATCCCTATTCCGACGCACCGCCGATGGCCGAGAGGATACAGGGCTTTTATTCAGTGACCAAAGCCTGGACCGGAATACAAAAAATTCTGGCAAAAAACGGCTCTGCCGGGAAACCTATCTGGTATTCCGAGGTTGGATGGCCGGTTCTCCAAAGTGAAGGGGGAAAATTCCCGGAACAGAAGTATCATCCTTCCATCCCGGTTTGGCTGGCGGCGGCAAATGTAATAAAAATGTATACCCTTTCTGCCCGTCTTGGGGTGAAAAAGGTCTTTATAATCTCGGTAACCGATGCGCCGACAGATGACGACCAATATAATTATGGATTTTTTGACAGTGCGACAAGAGAGTGGCGGCCCTCAGCCTATGCAGCGCAGCAGATGATAAGGTTATTGCCGAAGCCCCGTATCCAGTCGGCAATTTCAGAAGAAACCGGTGGGTTCTATGCGTATCAGTTTAAGTGCGATTGGACCAAAAAGGATTCTAAAGAAGTAATAATTGCCTGGCAGGAACAGAAAAAGGGTGAACTCAGTGTTGCTATTCCCGCAGGCAAGAAGGCCTCTAAGGTTCTTAATCTGATCGGCGGAGAGGAGAAGTTTTCCGTCAAGGACGGCAAGGTTCAATTTGCGGGCGGTCCTTTGCCCTCCTATCTGGTACTGGAATAAGGCGGAAAAAACATGTCTCTTTCCCGGGCAAACCTCAGGGGGCGGTTGTTTTCAGTCTCCTGGTGGGACTGTGATTCTGGATATCTTTTAAAAAACAGAAAAAAGCTCTTGGTGTTATCTGCGAAAATTATGATAAAATGCATAAGCTTTCCGGCCGTAAATGCCCGGAGATATTATTTTCAAATAGACCGAGGAGGAACGGATGAAAAAGTTGAGTGTATTTCTGGCAGTATTGCTTTCTTGTGTTTTGACTGGTTTCGCCGCAGAGGAAAAAAAGGATATGCCTAAGACGGAAAAAGTTACGGAGGCAAAAGAGGTAAAAGGGATTAAAGTGTCGGCTAGTTCCTTTGAACAAAAAGCGCATGGCGGCTGGGGAGATATGCCTCCGGAGCGATCACTTGACGGAGATCTGAAAACCGCTTGGATGGCCGAAGGGGACGGGGAATGGATTCAGTATGATTTCGGAAAAAATAAAACATTTAAAGCGGTTAAACTTGCGTTTGCCAGAGGGAATGAAAGAGTTTATACTTTTGATATCCTCGCAAGCGAGACCGGAGAAGATAAATCCTGGACTACTGTTCTTAAGACAGGAAAAAATACCGGTAAAAGCGCGAATCTGGAAACTTTTGAATTTAAAAAAATTAGCGCGCGTTTTATCCGCGTAGTCGGGCATGGTAATACCTCTGAAAAATTCGCAAAATGGTGTAACATTTCGGAAGCTGATTTCATCATAGAGTAGTAAGCATATATAGAAGTTAGACAACAGTTTTATTCTTCTAAGGAGACCGTTGCCGGAGTTTGAAAGCAGGGCTTACTACAATAATCAGGTTTTTGCTGTCGGCGAAAAAGGATACAGTTAAGAAGAAAATTAATATTTAGCACGGCGTAATTATGTAGCAGCGGCAAACAGTAAATGAAAAAAATTTAAATAAGAAAGCTTGAGCGGAGTAGCGAAATCCGCCAACGCTTTGATGTGGAAGTGGAATTGCCATTCTACCCGGAGGAAATTATGAAAATACCGCCTTTTCTCTTTTTTGTCTCTTGTTTTTTTGTATTGCAGGCTCTTCCTGCTTTTGCTGAGACCGGTAAAGTGGACCGGCAGGCTTTTAAAGACCTGAAGATATCTTCTGAAATATTAAATATGGTCCAGATTCAGAAAATCCCCTTTAGAGGGGAAAACAAACTTCAAAACGGGCCGCAGAAAGAATGTTATAGTGTTTATCTTAACGCGTTGCTGGCCGCTATAAATCCGGAGATGAAAACTGCTGATGGCCACCTTGTTGCGGATCAGCTTTTAATTCAGATCAGGAATACTATAAAAGGCGGGAGTGAACCCAATGCCGGCTGTGGTCTAAACGGCTGGACGCATACCGCGGTAGCCCAGGCTTTCGTTCTGGTGAAAAAAACTCCTGAAGTCTGGAACCGGCTCTCCGCTGAAGAAAAAGACCGCATGGATTGGATAATGAAGGCCCTGGCGGTGGCGGGACACTGGGGTTATGACGACGCCAATGATTATAAAACTTCCCTGCATTGCGATGATAACTCCTATAAGAAATGGAACCCAAATCACCGTTTGTATATATTCGTGGTGCTTTCCGCCGCGGCCTATTTCGGGCCGGAAGAACTTAATACTATATATACCTCATTTAATTTTGAAGAATATATGAAGAAGTTCAACGAGTACGGCTTTACCAATATTAAAGCCGTCTGGACCTGCTATGACTGGAAGACAATCTTTGAAAAAGGCGGCGCCTATATTTCTCCGAAAAAAAATAAGGAGATGGGGACCGGCACCGGGGTAAGGCATCCTTTCACTTACGGTAATATTCCGCTAAGTAAAATTGCCGATATTTACAGCTTGGCTGCTGAATACAATTACAGCGAAAAGGTAATTAACGGCATCGAAGGGAAATCCTGGATACTTAATAACGGAAAATCGCCGTTTTTGGGCCAGGACGGAATGATGAAAGAATTTAACAGCGGTGACGCTTCCGGAAAGAGAAGTTCTTTAAGTTATTGCGAGGAGAACTTTTGTTCCTATACAGTTATGCTTTTGACTCTTAAAGTGCTTGGTCTATGGAATGATTCGGCGCCGTGCCGGAAGATGGAAAAACTTATGTATGTGGGGAACGAGGATTTTCTCTATAAGAATTCCATGGGTTTTCATTCCTATGCAAACGGAAAGGGGCATGATACCCCGAAGTTCGAGACTGAGAAATGGCTTGCTTTCCCTATTATTTTGGAACTCTGGAATAGTTACCTGAAACTAAATATCAAGGCGAAATTATAAGACGGGAAGGTAAGTATGGAAAGTTGGCGGACTCCGGGGCAGGTTGTAATACTTATAGCTCTTTTTGCATTGATGGGTACGGGATCGTTCGCGAGTGAGGAAAAAACCGGAGAATTTAAGCTTCTCAGGGATGAGAATACAGAGACGGTTGAAGGCTGTACAATTGAAAAATTCCGGATTTTGTCCCCTGCCATGAACAGGGAGATAAAGGCTCTGGTCGTACTTCCGCCGGAATACAAGAATAATACCGGGAAAAAATATCCTATTCTTTATACGCTTCATGGCGCAAAATCCCCCATCGACAGATATATTACAATGACCCCTGTATTGCTCCGGGCGCTCAAAGACAAACCTATGATAGTTACCTGTATGGATGTGGACGGCCTCTCGTGGTATCTGGATTCACCCTATCTCCAGGATATTGCGAGGGGAAAAGACAGTACCAAAGTAAAATCTCTTTTTACCACCTTCTTCTTTGAGGAATTTATTCCGTGCCTCGACCAAAATTACAGGATAAATTCAAAGCAACGGATGCTTACCGGCAATTCGATGGGCGGCTTCGGCGCTTTTCATTATATGCTGACTAAACCGGAACTATTTGTTTCCGTGAGCAGTCTCAGCGGCCTTTTTGAAAAAACTGATGCCGATAAAAAATGGGAACCGCTGCTTGGTTCCATCAGGGAATTTCCGGAACGGCACCGGAGCGTGGATATTTTTGAACATCTTAAAAGTGTTGTTCTGAAGGGTTTGAAATTGCCAAAAATCTATATGATCTGCGGGACCGAAGATCCGCTGCTACCGCATAACCGGGCGATGCAGAGCCTTCTTAAAGAAAAAGGGATTGCTTTCGAGTATCAGGAATCCCCGGGGAAGCATGGCTGGGCTTTCTGGTCGGATAAACTGCCAGGAGTGATAGATTTTCACTGGCGTTCTTTGTCGCAATAAGGATAAAAAAGTTAACGGTTTAGTGAAATTGAACGCAAAGTTAGGAGGTATTTTATGTCTTTGAAACCGCTCGCAGCAGGCAGTATTTTGGTATTAGCCTTATTTTCTATGGTGCATGGTGCAGAAAAGAAAAATAAAACGGCAGAAGCTCCGGCCGGCGCATCCCTGCAAAAGGATATTGAATATGTGTCCGGGGGCGGGAAGTCCCAATCTCTGGATCTTTATCTGCCGGAACCCGCAGGTAAGGCAGTGCCGCTTTTGGTATTTATTCACGGCGGCGGGTGGCGCGGCGGCAGTAAGGACGGCTGTCCGGCGAAGTTTCTGGCGCAGCACGGTTACGCCGTTGCCAGTATTAACTACCGCTTAAGTAAAGAAGCAGTATTTCCGGCGCAGATAGAGGATTGCCGTGCGGCGATCAGATTCTTACGGAGTCAGGCGGTGAAATATAATATTCAGCCTGACCGGGTCGGGGTCTGGGGTGGTTCGGCTGGCGCACACCTGGCTGCGCTTATTGGCACTTCTGATAATGTGGATTTCAGCGCGGGACCAACAGCATCTTTGAAAAGGATTGATGAATCCGTTCGCGTGCAATGTGTTATTGATATGTACGGACCGACGGACCTTTCGCAGGTGGTGGGCCGGAACCCCGATAGAAACGATGTTTGGAAGGCAGCGGCCTCATTGCTCGGGCCCGCCGCCGATGATAAGGAACTTATGCAAAAGGCGAAGTGGGCCAGCCCGATAACCTATGTGCGCCGCGAAAATCCGCCGTTTTTGATACAGCACGGCGACGCAGATGTAATAGTTCCTATAGAACAGGCTCGCATATTGCTCTCCGCTTTGCAAAAGGCAGGAGTGGAAGCAACTCTTACGGTGATGCCAGGGACCGGTCATGCCGGCGCGGCATTATTTACTGAGGAGAACCATAAGACGATTTTGGAATTTTTGGACCGCCACCTTAAAACCGGAAAGTAAAGTAAGGAAAGACTGAAAACCTTATCCTTGGGATATGTTATTATCATTTATGTAGTTAAAGCAGGAGATGAAAATGCGAAAGACAATTTTGGCTACGATTTTTTTAATTGCATTTGGCTGGCTGGGTGGATTGCGGGGCCAGGAAAACGCAGACAAATCAACTTCCGGAAGCAGCAGTTTTGATATTAAAACTGCAAAGAAGATTGAGGTTGTGGATGTTAAGGCGCGACTTGACCTGGACTCATATGGCGGCTCAAAGACCCTCAAAGGCAAAGCGACCGGTTGGTTTTCCGCGCAAAAAATAAATGGCCGCTGGTGGCTGGTTTCACCGGACGGTAACGGAATGATCTCTCTTGGCGTCGTGCATATCGGACAAACCTTAGTGCAACCTATCTATCCGTCTGCCTATAATAGTAATCCCGCCGCATTTTATAAAGATGCGACAGATAACATGCGCCTCTGGGGCTTTAATTCTTCGGGTTACGGAACCGGCTGGAAAGACAAAGCGCTGGATATGATGAAAGAAATGCCGATGATGATTTCCCTGGAAGACCTGCTTGGTATCTCAAGGTTTTCAAAAGCTCCCGAACGGCTCGATTTGTTTGACGAAGCCACGCGCGCCATTCTGGCAAAACGCATTGCGGGGCATGTCGAACCCGTAAAAAATTCCAAAAATCTTATAGGGTATTTTTATGTGGATTTACCGCTCTGGTGGAACCCCGCAGCACGCAAGAAAGGCAATGATTGGGCTACAGCCTACCGTAAACTGGCCGCCGGGGCGCCCGGCAAAGTGCAGTATGTGGATTTTTTACTGAAACGATACAATACGGTGGAAGCGGTCAACAAAGCCTATGGGTCGGGAGCGGCGGAGCGCGCCGGTCTTCTGGCTGAAAAAAATTGGTCCAATTTGAGGCCGGATGATTCTACCGTACTTTCGGATGACAAAGCTTTTGCGGCGGTTGTTGCCCGGCAATATTACAAAATTTGCCGTGAAGAGATACGAAAACTAGATCCCAATCACTTGCTATTTGGAGACAGATATGCGGGGACGGATCTCCCTGGACTGGAAGAAGTTCTAAAAGAAGCCGCTCCGTATATAGATGTTGTGGCACTTCAGCCCTTCGATAAAGAGCGGTTCAACACTGAATTGTACGATAAGGTGGAAGAAAGAACCGGCAAACCGGTATTGTTCTGTGATTTTGCGGTTAATTTTGCCACGGAGCAGTACCCGCAGGGTATGTGGGGCTCCTGGCCGACAGAAGACAAAGCCGCCGATGTTTATGCTGAGTACTTAAGCGCTGCATTTGCGCGGCCGTATATGATAGGTATTCACCGCTGTACATACATTGATTTACCCCGTGATAAGATATTGAAACAAGGTTTGATTCAGCAGGACGGCCGGCCGTACTCGCGTACGGTACAGCGTTACGCCGAGATTCACAAAAAACTTTACGAAAATTTGTACGGTGTGGAGAGAGGCGCAGAAAAATAAGCAGTGAAATTTTCAATAAAATTGAAAAACCTTAAATATAAAATAGCAAAGAGGCAGAGGAGCAGGAGAATGAAAAATAATTCCGGTAATTTTTGGTTGAGGCTCCCGGTGCTTTTGTGTTTTCTTTTTATTTTTCCCGGGACTTTCGGCGCGGAAGTAAAGTTTGTTCCTCTTCCCAAGAAGGATATCTCCGCCATTCTCATAAAAGCCCCCAAGCCTGCCCGGCTGGCGCCGGATCTTGACCTGGAGCTTGTGGATTACATCGACTGCACCGAACCGGGTGAAACGCATCCTTTTACGGATGACGGCTGGTCGAAAGTGGCGGAAGGTCTCATGGGGAAGTACCGGGAAACCACTGTGGCGGACAACAGTTTTTTCTCCTACCGTTTTAATACCGAGGCCATTGAGGAACCCCATCTGGTAGTGGTGGAATATCCGGACGATAAAGAAAGAGTAGCCAGCCTTTTTCTGCATGAAGAGGGGATGAATGGAACCTTTAATTTAAATTTTCATGTTGAAGAAGGCTATTCCAGCGGCGGCGAATTTCCCAATACAAATAAGTACTGCTATCAACAATTATTTTTTTGGCCAAAGACACCCTGGCCGGCCCTGGTCTGTTTGAACTTACAGCACGGCGTACCCGCAGCTATGTCGCGTATCTGGATCTATCGTATCAAAGGCGGCCTGCCGGCAGCGCGTGTCAATGAACCCAAGGGAGCCAAGCGGCAGATAGGAACTTTTTATGAGTATAGCCATTTGATCAGGTATAATTTCGGTAATAATCAAAAAGGGTCTGAACGCCTCACCGAGTATCTTGCCTATTCCGGCCAAAACCTATTTTCTTTTGACAGTGTTATGTATAAATGGTCGCACTGCTTTCTCCCGGCTTTTGGAGAAGAGAAAGATCCCGATACCGAGAATATGCTGGCAGCCTGCGACAAGAAAAAAATAAATTTCATAGCAGTTTTTGATCCCATGAAAGAATTTGTGGTCAATGGAGTTCAGACGGGCGATCTCGATGAAAAATCTGCGCAGAACTGGGTCAAAGCCATAGGAGAATTTGTTGATAAATACGGCAATCACCCGTCGTTAAAGGGGATTTCGTTTGGCGGCCCGGCCGGCTGCAACCGGATGCTTAGCGACAGCCTTGGCAAATTACAGCAGGGCTTGACCGCCATTCTTGCAAAAAAACGGCCGGACATTCTGGTGTACGCGTATTTCGGCTACCAGTACCTGCATCACGGGGCCGTCTTCAGTTTAAAGAAAGAGGGTCACTGGCCCTATACCGATATTATCTCAAAATGGGAAAAAGAACCTGCAGCCGCTTTTGAGGATCTACTCACCAAAAATGTCGGCCGCTATTATCAGGATATAAAGTTGAACCTCGCAGACTACAAGAACCGGCAGGGTTTAGTCCCGGTACGCAGTTATTATCCGGTAGATCAGCGGGTTTTTGAAACCTATCCGCTAAGCGTTTCCCCGGTCCATATGATTTACCGGGATTTTAACCGTTCCCAGGGGGTTGCCGATCTTGTCACCAACGGAAATGCCGCAACCGGGGCCTGTCTCTTTGGCACTTATTTTGAAATTACCTCGGCGCTTTTGGAAGGGCAAAATTTCTGGTGGGACCGGACCTGGATAGCACCCCAGTGTAATCCGTCGGAACCGTATTTCATGGAAAGTTATACCGGCGCGCTGGCTCACGATGATGTGCCGTTCATAATCAATTCCGGCTGGTCAGATCCTATTAACGGCTCCGCCCATCAGGTGAGGGAGTTTGCCCGGGCTTACAGGACCCTGCCGGCAGAGAAGTTTACCACCCGAGAAAAATCCCGCTATATTGTGACCCGGGACCTGAATCTTGACGGCAAATATTATTTTTACCTGCTAAACAATCACTATAGTAAAGCTACTTTAACTTTTAGTCTGGGCGGGGCAGGCAAGGCTGAACAATTAACTGACGGGCAAGCACTTGCGGCGAAGGCCGGCGTCTTTACGGTCACTCTGGAACCTTATCAACTGCAGACCTTTACGGCGCAAAGCGGTTCAAAGCTCTCTAATATTTCCCTTACCCGTGGTGAAGAAAGCCGCCGGCATATTCAAGATAGAATAGGTGCGTTCAATGACAAAATAAAACGGCTGGAAAAATCCGCTGCGGCGCCTGTTCTGGATAAATATAAAGCGCTAGCACGGCAGGTCGCGGCTCTTTTAGCCAAAGGGGAAGAGGAAGCGGCTGACCTGGCTCTGGGGTTCACTTTGGATAATCAACTGGCGGCTTATATTGACCTTTATCTTGACAAACCAAAGATAGCCTGTCCAAGAACGAAAAATAATATAGTAATTGACGGTCAGCTTGATGAATGGAAGGGCGCGGTGACTGTCAATATTGACGAACCGGCCAATCTGGTCAGCGACCACTGGCTCTTTAACTGGTGGAAAGGGAAAGCAGACCTAAGCGCCACTATATCTTTTCTTTATGATAATGAAAATCTTTACATTGCTTTTAAGGTGCAAGACGATGTACTTATGGCGAAGGATAAGATAGAAATATATTTAAACAAGGATAAATATCTTTCGCCGTACGAGAAGCAGGGTTACGGGAAGTTAAAACCCCTGGCTCTGGAAGCTCCGCTGACAGGCGAAGCCGTAAACGGGAAAAATTATTGTTTGAAGAAAAATAGCGACGGTTACCAGGGTGAAGTTAAAATTCCCCTGGCAGACCTGAATATGAAATCCGGCGAACGCATTGGTGTTAGTATCATCTTGACCGATACGGACCTGGATCAGACCTATTTTAAGAAATTGGCTAGGATGACATTTTCGTTCCGGAAGGAGAAGCAGATGGAGTGGCCGATTCATCCGCGCAAATTCTGGAGATCTGACCGCGACCCACAAACCTGCGGCGAACTTGAATTGAAACAATAAGGCAAAGTACGAAGTACAAGGTACAAGGGACAGGGGACAACTCTCCTGAGGCGGGCTGCTTCGCAGGGTAAGAGAGCATGAAATAAATAGGCTTTTCCTTGTTGCTTGTACCTTGTACCTGAGTGAAAACCAATGACCCTCATCCATACTTTCTCCCGGGGTAGAGCAATGGAACAATAGAATAATAGATAATAGATGTTGAAAGATAAAAAAGGGAGAAGGAAGCTGATGAAAAGGAGAGAAAAATATGAAAAATGCACGGATGTTTGCTAAAAGTCTGATACTGCTGGCTGCGCTGGTACTGCCCTTCCTGGGGCAGGAGAAGGATCCGGCTGAAGAATTAAAGAGTGCTGCTTTGTTCGAGGAAATTAAAGCTTTACCGGACGGAATACTCCGGGTAAAGACAAATGCTGACGGCAGTTTTCAGTCGTTGCTGGCCAAGGCGACCATAAAGACCGGGGATGTGCCAGGTGACAAAAAAAGTATTCAAGCTCTGCGGGGTGTGGCAGAACCGTTGTGCAAAAAATACTTTACAAAATGGCGCGAGGAGTATTGTGATATTATGAAAGCTCCCGATAAGACGGTAACACTTCAAACAAAAAATGACGGCTGTAAGGATGCTTTAGGTAATCCCGTGAAGCTCGTATGTCCAAAGGGACAGGAATTTAAAGTTCTAACAATGCAACCGGCCATGTCTGCTAAGGGCCTTAGCGGCGGCGGAAAGGAAATAACAAAAGACGGTAAGGAATTTATTTTTACAATGTATATGACCACAAAGACCCTGACGGAGATAGTGGCCTTTGTTGAAGCAAAGGACAGCGGAAAGGGAAAAGCCGCTCCCGGTAAAGAAGGTAAATGACGAATTTTAAAAGAGTACTATGCGGGAATGTTTTAGGGTTTTCATTAGTACTTGCAATATTTATTCCTTGCGGCGCCGAGACCCGGGTTGTTTTAACGGAAAATCATGAACCTAAATGCGTGATCGTTTTGTCGGGCAAGGAGAGTATCAGCGAGAAATGGGCGGCCGAAGAACTTAAGGCCCACCTTAAACTTATAAGCGGGGCGGATATTAAGATAGTTAAAGAGCCCGAGAAAAACCTGCTTTCTGTATATGTGGGCGCTGCGGGTTGGCGGGAGTTTGATGAAGAGGGCTTCAAGGATTTCTCGCCGGATGAGTATTTAATAAAAGTAAAGAAGGATTTTATTCTGATAGCCGGGGGTAAAGATAGAGGCACTTTGTACGGTGTTTATACCCTTTTGGAAAGACTCGGATGCAGGTGGTGGACTCCCACGGAAAGCAGTATTCCTGAGGAAAAAACCATAACCCTCTCTGAGTTTGAACTAGAGGAAAAGCCGAAGTTAGAACTCAGGGACCTGGCCTATAATGATATTTACAACGAAAAAGGTAAACTCTGGGCGGCAAGGAATAAGCTAAACGGCTGGAAACAGATTCCTGAACAGTACGGCGGCGCCTATAAATACGGCGGCGGGGGACTGGCTCACATCTATTTTAATCTGCTTAAAAACAATAAAGATATAAAACCGGAAATGCTCGCTTTTGTAAACGGCAGGCGGGAAGAAAAGCTTAAGAGAAATGTCCAATTATGCCTTACAAATCCTGATGTAGTTTTAGCGATGGCGGAGGCGGTAAAAAAAGAGTGGAGAAAAACCCCAGGCCTGAAATTTATCACCGTCAGCCAGGAAGACGGCTACGATTACTGCCGCTGTGAGAATTGTGCGAAACTGGCAAAAGAAGAAGGCTCGGAGTCCGCGCCTGTAATTTATTTTGTAAACAAAGTAGCCGACGCCGTAAAAAAAGATATCCCGAAGGCCTTTATTGCCACAACCGCCTACGCCTGGTCCCAGACGCCGCCAAAGACACTGCGGCCGGCCTCTAATGTTTATATCATCCTCTGCTCTTATGAATGTGATTTTGGGCACCCGATAGGAACTTCGAAAAATGAGGCAAATGTAATTTTCAGAAAAGATCTGGAAGCCTGGTCAAAAATATCCTCAAAAATAATCATCTGGGATTATTCGACGAATTTCCTTCATTATCTAATGCCCTATCCAAACCTGGATTCCCCGGCCGAAAATATCAGTTATTATATCGATAATAAAGTCACGGGGGTTATGGAACTCGGCCCTTGGGACGGCACCGGTACCGAATTCGCCCAGCTAAGGCTCTGGGTCCTGGCAAAAATATTATGGCAGCCGGCAAGCGACAGTAGGGCGCTAATAAAAGAATTTGTGGAAGGTTATTACGGTCCGGCGGCCCCGGCGATACTTAAATATATTGAAACAATTCACAGGTATATCCGAGAGCATAAGGATTTTGTCTTAAATATTTACCGGCATACCAATGTGCCGTTTATAGCTCCGGGGATTATAGCCGAAGCGGAAGTTTATTTAAGAGAGGCTGAAAAAGCGGTAGAAAATAACGAAGTCTATATGAAAAGAGTTGCCCATGCGCATATGCCTGTCTGGTATGTTTTATTAAAAATGGGTGTATTTTCACCTATGTGGAAAGAGGTAGAAGCAAAAGCGGGAAAAACGGAGATAAAAGAGGTTGCGCGCAAATTTAATGGGGTAGTTAAGGATTTTAACATACAAAAATCCGCCGAAGGGCAGTCCCTGAATAAACTTATCAAGTGCATAGAGGATTACGGCAGTATTTCAGAAAAGAAGGTGACTGAAGTCCTTAAAATAAATACGAAGGATACCGGTAATCTCCGGCTAATCCATTCCTGGCAGCTGGATAGGGGCGAGGCTTCCTGCGAGCGGGCCGGTGATGCATCGGCGGGCTGGGCCTTGAAAACGCAAAAAAGCAAAGAGAGGCAGGTGCAGCATTATTTCAGCGATACCAACGATTTTAAGGAAGGTGTGAACTATTCAATATTTGTAAGGTGTAAAGTAAAAGGTATAAGCAAAGAGTTATCCGGTGAGGTTATTGAGTTTGGAGTAAATGACCTGGTAATAAAAAAAATCAAAGCCGATGAAATTAACGATGAAAACTGGCATATTTTTGAATTGGGTAAAACGAAGTTAAAGGGGATTGGCTGCGGCTTCTGGAGTAAGCTTAACTTACCTGACCGGCTGGAAGCTCTCTATATAGATTGTATCTGGCTGGTTGAGACCGGAAAGTAAATTTTAAGGATAGAAATGCTTTGGTTTGTTTGCTATTATATATTAGGATTATTGATAGCTCTGAATTCAGGATAAACCAAAGGACTCTAAAAGATGGGTAATTTGCCGTGAACTCAAAACTCGAGGGACTTAAAGATTTTATTGATAATTTAAGTATTATAGACACCCATGAGCATTTCAGGTACAAGGGTGGAACTGCGGGTTTTGAAAAGGGCCTTGAGCTTTTTTCCTTCCTTGCCTCGTCTTATGCGGGCGCGGATTTTAACCGGGCCGGCTTAAAAGCATTCTCTCCCTCTGCCTCTTCCGCCGAAAAATGGAAAGAAATTGAAAAAGTCCTCCCTTATGTCAGGTCCACGACCTATTTTCGCTCTCTCTTTGACGGCTTAAAGGAGCTCTACGGTATTAAGGCTTCGCTTGAAAGGTCCAACTGGCTGGAATATGATAAAGTAATAAGAGAACGCTCCTGCGACCGCGACTGGTTCCATACGGTCTTAAAGAAAACCCGTATTGAGAAATATTTAGAAGACGAATACTGGACGCTTGAAATACCAAAGAGGGGCGAAAAAGATATTCCTGTTTTAAGAATAAATACTTTCGTGATGTCTGCTCTCGGAGAAAAAGACCATAATGGACATAACTCCCGTGAATTTGCGGGAAAACAGGGCATTAAAATAAAAAACCTGGACGATTATGTCAACTGGACAGACAGGCGTATAGGTGAATTCAAAAAAGCCGGAGCAGTGGCCTTAAAGAACGCTCTGGCCTACGACAGAAGCCTTTATTTTGCGGAAACAACCGAAAAAGACGCGAAGCGGATATTTGTTAAAGGAGAAACAAAGGCCTCCCCGCAGGAAAAAACCGCGCTCCAGGATTTTATGATGCACCGGATAATGGAACTCTCCATTAAGCATTCTCTTCCTGTCCAGGTTCACACAGGCATACAGCACGGCGGAGGAAGGCCTCTGGAATGGACCCGGCCTCTTAACCTGAACAACTTGTTCATCAAATATGAAAAAGCGCGCTTTGATATTTTTCATGCGGGATATCCTTTTACCGAAAGTCTGATAGTCCTGGCAAAGAGCCAGACCAATGTGTATTTTAATCTCTGCTGGATGCCTATCATATCAGATACCAAAACCGAAGTACTGCTTAATGAGCTCCTTGACTGTGTTCCTTCAAATAAAATATTCTGGGGCGGAGACTGCTCCAGGGCGGAACAGGCCTACGGCGCGGCAAAGTATGCCAGACAGAGCCTCTTTCGCGCGCTTTCAAAAAGGATAGAAAAAAACTCTGCCACGGTTGAAGAAGCGAAGTTTATTGCAAAGAACATACTCTATTCTAATGCGAAAAACTTTTACCGGATCTAATTAACAGCCGGGACAATGAAAGTAAAGGAAAAATGGGATGTGTAGGCTGACGGATTTTAGGGAACACAAAAACGGACGGGGTATAATCTGCCTGATGCTGTTGCTCATAATTTCAGGGGAGGGTTTAATGGCCGAAGCGTTGTCTTTCCCTGCGTTTGCCTGGAGTCGGTCCCTGCCGGTCGAATGGATGTCTCCCGAAACCAGGACTCTCGGAGGTACGGAGACTAGGTCTCTAGTCCCTTTTAAAGGCAAACTCTATGCAGCCATAGGCTACTGGTCTGATTCACAGTTAAAGAATCCGGAGTTACCGGGAGCTCAGGTACTGGTCCTGGATTCGGCAAATTCCGAATGGAAAGTAGACCTGGAACTCCCGGAACGTGTCAAATGGAATCCTTTAAATATAAGAATAGTTAAAAATTGGGCAATGCGGTTTCATTTTGCAGGGTGTAGAAAGTATTTGGCAGTGAGCATGCTTTCAACTGTTAAATTTATCAGAGACCTGGAAGGCAATTCTATTCCTCCTGTTTCTATTCTTATAGCCGGCGTATGGCTGAATGGCGATGGAGCAACCGAGGTTTTCTACAAAACAGACAAATCAGAAAAATGGATAAACGCAGTCCTTGATGACGGAACACAGTATCACCCGGTACGCAGCTTTGTTCTCTATGAAGATAAAATTACGCATACACAGCGGATCCTGGCAGGCTTTGGCTGGAAAGAGCATCCCGGTATTTATCCGGGTAAATATGATTCACGGAAGGACCGTATAGTCTGGGATGAAAAGCCGGAGCTGCTGGAAAGCAAAGCCTATGTCAAACAGCCGAAAGATGACCTTCGGGTTACCAGTTTTGTAGAATGCAACGGCAAACTTTACGCTTCGGTCTATGACCGGCTTTATGAGCGACAGGACGGATTAAAGCCCAACTGGAAAATAGTTTTCGAGCATCATTTGAATTCTGATTCGGGACGGGGAACAGGATTTAGAGGGCTTACGGCTATACCCGGCCCCGGCGGGAAAGGCGAGCAGATACTCCTTACGATAGAAGATGATCCGCTGGTAATACTTAGCGTCAATCCCCTGGCAAACTTTGAATGGAGGGAAGACTTGAATGTCTCCAAATATCTTGCCGGGATTTGGAAAACCACCGTTAAATACGGAGTAGCGGCATATAACAATATGCTTGTCTACCCATATCCGTCAAAAGGACCGCCATCATTGCTTATCGGATTTGAAATTGCAACACCGGAACTGGCGCCGGCACGCCGTTTTAAATACTGGAATGCCGATGCCCATTTTCTGGTGCGCCATGCGGATGGCAGTTATGAACTTAAAGAAATCAGCGACCCGGTTCTGGCGGTTAAACCTAAACTGGTTTCCACAAGAACTCTGGTACTGTCGCCTTTTCAAGATGACCCGCCGGGGACTCTGTATGCCGGGGGTACGGACAGCAATTATTTCCCCGTGCACAACACGGCGTGGATCTATAAAGGCGTGCCGCGCTGAAAAAATTAAATGCTGCGAAAGTTAGGTTTGAGGTCCAACAACATTCTTTACTCGAATGCTAAAAAATTATACAATTTGTAAACAGGCGGGTCAAAAATTGGGAGACTTATGATGGAAGAGATGCGGAGGAAAGACAGAGAAATTACTGACCGAAAGGTTATTGACGGAATAATTGCTAAAGCGGATGTCCTGCATCTGGCGATGGCTTATAAGAATGTGCCTTATGTGGTCCCGCTTTCTTTCGGATATGACGGTAAGTCGATATATTTTCACTCAGCCGGAAAAGGGCTTAAACTTGATTTCATCAAAAAAAATCCAAATGTTTGCTTTGAATTTGTCGGCTATGTTAAATACAAGAAAGCCATGACCTCCTGTGACGCCGGGACCAAATTTTTGAGCGTGATAGGCCGGGGCAGGTGCCGTATTCTTGCAAACGCTGCGGAAAAAAAGAAAGGGCTGGATATACTTCTACGGCAGTATACAAAAAGCAAGGTGAAATACTCTGCCGCATCCCTGCTTGCGACAACGATTGTAAAGATAAGCATCACCGGTTTAAAAGGAAAAAAAAGATGGTAAGACTATTTAAAAATGCAGCAACTGGGGGAACTTATGTATAAGAGAATAATGGTTTTTGGAGCGCATCCGGATGACGAGATAGTGATGGCTTGTGCAATAGCGAAAATGGCGGCAGAAGGCGTTGAAGTTACCGTGATCACTATGACCGACGGTTCCGAGGGTTACCCTGATCCCAAACTGAAAAATAAAATTGTGGCCCTGAGAAAAAAAGAAGCAAAAGCCTGTGATAGAGCGCTGGGTATTAAAAACAGGGAATTCCTTGACGCGCCCGATATGGCGCTTTCCAACAGTAAGGAAAATCTTAAAAAATGTATAAAGTTAATAAGAAAGTACCGGCCGGAGGCGCTCTTTACTCACGGCCCCGAAGATGTGCACCGGGACCACCGGAACGCCCATGCTCTGACAAGAGACGCGTATTTTCACGCCTCTGAACCTGTTGCCGCCGAACTCGGCGCCCCGTGTAAAAAACCCTGGCTCTACTATTATAAGTCCGCCTCCTATGATTTTAAGGAAGTTAATTACCGCCTGCCCTATGTTTCTTTTGAAGTGACAGGTTACGCAGAAAAAGAACTTGAAGCCTGGAAAACTCAAAGGTCTCAATACTCTGTCTTTAGAAAAACAGAGGAAGATTTTAACCGGGAGATAGAAGATATAAAGAAAAACAGAAAAAAGGTCTTTATCTCTTTCTGTATTGCCGAGACAAACACCGTCAATCAGTTCCTTGAAAACAAGGAAAAATAATAAGTTTTAGAACCGGGAGGATCTGATGAGTAAATATTATTGCGCATTATTTTTAGGAATGGTTTTTGCCGTAAATATAACTGCAGCGGAAAAGCCGCAGCCGGTAACACCGGAAATGTCGGCGGAAATAGTAAAAAATGCGCCTGCTCTGCCGGCGGAACTGGAGCACGGGTTAAAACTTAAACTTATAGATTTTATAGACTGTGCGAACCAGAAAGACCCGCACGGCTTTATGGATCAGGGCACCTCGAAGATAACAACCGGCGCGGCCGGTAACTATAGAGTCACAGCCGCGCACAGGCACGCCTTCTTTTCTTATATGCATAAGACTGCGGGAAAAGACAACCCCATTTTTATTGTTATAGAATACCCCGATGATGCCGTCCGGCTTATGAGTTTTATGACTCATGATTCGAACAGGTCCGGCGCACCTCATCTGTCTTTCAGTCAGGAAGGCGGGGTTTATACCGGAGAGCCGCTTCCGCTTTCAAATAAAATGCAGTACTTTACCTATATTTCGTGGCCGCAGGATAATTGGACGCCTCTTTTAATTGAGAATATGATGCAAAACGGCTCTTCAGGCGCGGCTGCAAGAATCTGGGTCTATGAGATTTCCGGGGGTCTGCCGGAATTAAAGATTGAGGCTCCGGAAGCAAACCGGCAGAGAGTTATGGATATGTTCTTTCCTCTGGCGTTTTTAGCTACAAGAGATTATTTTGGAAGTAAAAGTACAAAATCAGTTGAGCATATGCTTGAGTACTGCAAATATACGGGCATTAACAGAGTCACAATGATGGTCTATGCAAATCAGAGCTGGGGTGCTATGTGCACGGTCCCTGCCTGGGATACGGACGATAAAGGTTATCTGGACGACATCCTGAAGGTAATGGATGAAAAAGGCGGGATTGATTTCATTGCAGGGATCGTCGCGGTAGGAATGTACGGTACGGTCACATCCAAAGGTAAAGATGTGATAAATATGAAACCGGAGGAACTCAAAGAGGTCATACTCAAAGGCTTCGGCGAATTTATTGGAAAATACGGAAAGTATAAATCACTCAAGGGTGTAGCCCTGGGCAGTATGGAAACCATAGGTTTTTATAATCTCCTGGAAAAAGCCGGGATTGTAAAAGAGGTAGTAGAATTTATAAAGAAAAAGCGGCCTGACTGGGAAGTTATGACCTATGTGGGGAATAAATACCTGCAGTCGCCTTATTTTGATGGGACGACCATACAGGGAAATTCCAGTCCGGATATGGTTGACATAGTTTTAAAATGGGAAAAAGAAGGCGGGGACTGGTCAAAGTTCCTGGCAAAAGAGGTTGCCGCCTGTCTTAAATCCTGGAAAAATGATCCTGCGGAAATGAGAAAAATAGAAGGCCTGAATTTTTATGAGATGTTCCATCCCGATGACCATAGATGTCATTATCAATATACCTTTCAGCCGCGCGCGGCCGTCTACTATGATGTGGATCGCTCGCAGGCCCGGTCTGACAATGCGGGCTCAAACTATGCCGCTGTTTTTTCGACCTTCAATGAGGCGTGGACCGGCTTAATGGAGGGAAAAAACTTCTGGTATAGAAAAGACTGGACCGGCCCTGATTTTAATCCGCCACTTTCACTCTCGCTGGCCTCTTTAGGCCGGGTAATAGCCCATAATGACCGGCTGGGCATAACTCAGGGTACCTGGAATGTTAAGTATTTTGGCATGGAGACGGCCGCCAGAAGATTTGCAAAAGCTTTCCGCTCTCTGCCTTTTCAAATATTAAAGGATGTTGCCGGTGCGCCTGATACCGTAACGGTCAGATGGGTGAATTATAAAAATAAACGGTACATCTCGATACAAAGCAAAGTTCCTTTTGCTTCTGAACTCTTTCTGGACGGGAAAAATATTAAACTTCCGCCCTATGAACTTGTGACTTTGACGGATAATGTTTTGACGGAACCTAAAGTTACCGCCGTCACCTGCCCTGAATACAAAAACTTTGTTGAAAATAGGCTTAAGAATTATGAGAATATTTATAAAGGACTTAAGGCTCTCAAAGAAAATGCCGCGCCGGAAGTTTACCTGGAGCCGCTTAAGGCTGCAAAGAAATTATTTGCAGACGGAAAACTTTACTCGGCAGATGTTGCGCTGGGCTTTGGCCTCGAAAAGGAACTGGAGTTAAGAAAGGATATTTTAAAAAGGCCGGAAGTGAAGTCCGCTAAAATTATTTCTGCTTTTGAGCTGAACGGAAATCTTGATAACTGGCCTAAAAACGCAACCGATATTACGGCGGAGGGTGGGGAGTTCCTGGCGGGCCATGTATTTTTCCCGAACAGCTGGACCGGGCCTAAAGACCTTTCTATCCGACTCCGGCTCTGTCATGACGCTAAGATGCTTTATCTCGGTCTGGAAGTCAGAGATGATGTTTTGGACAAGACCGACGGCTGCGAATTCCGCTTCTCCGGCTCAAATTATCTTAATTTTAAGAGTAAGTCGGAAAAATGGGATTTTGCCTGGCAGATAGACGCCCCGCTCACTAAAGAAAAATTATCCGGTGAGGGCAAGAACGGTTTTAAATACACCTGTTACCGGACTTCTACGGGGTATCTTGTGGAAGGCTCTGCGCCGCTTGCTGAAATTAATGTAAGTTCAGGAGAGAGTATAGGTTTCCAGGTAAGTGTTTCTGACCGGGATAAAGAGGATAATTTAATGACGACAAAAAAAGGCGCTGATAGGGAGATAGTAAGCTGGGCAAGAAAGCAGAATCTACTTTATCCTTTCAAACCAAATTTTTCCTTCTGGGAAGATGCCAGAGGTTTGGGGACGCTGATTCTGGAATAATTAAAAGGTAAACAGGAAAAAGCCTATGAAAGCCAAAGTAGAAATTTCTATATTAAGTGTAACCCTGATGGTGCTTGCTCTGCTGCAGACCGCCTGTTTTCCTGTGTTTGCTTCGGACTTAACCCTGGTTACTGAAGGCCAAAGCGGCTATGTGGTACTTTTAGCCAAAGAAGCGAGCCTCTCGGAAAAATGGGCCGCTGAAGAACTCGTGGAGCATCTAAAAAAAATTAGCGGTGTGACGCTTGAGGTGCAGACAGAGTCGGTTCCGGTCCCAAAACAGGCTATTATACTCGGTGACGGACCGGCAGCGCAGTCGCTCGGAGTCAGGCTCGAGGCAAAAAAACTTGGCGAAGACGGTTATGAGATACGGACCGTCGGTAAATGTCTGGTAATCGCGGGCGGCCGGAGACGCGGCACAATGTACGGAGTCTATACCTTCCTGGAAAAGCTGGGTGTCCGCTGGTGGACCCCTGCAGATACTCTCATTCCGAAACTGACAACTATCAGCCTGCCGGAAATAAATATCTCCGACATTCCAAAAATTGAATACCGCGATATGATGAACGGAAATGCCTGGGATGCAAGCGGCAAGCTCTGGATGGCAAGAAATAAACTTAACGGGATGTCCTGGGAATCCGGGGCAGACCAGGAAAAAATCGGCGGCAGGTATGAGTATGTCGGCAGTCATTTTTTACACGGGTCCAAGGCTCTCCTTTTAAGTTCAGGCGTAACAATAACGAAAAATATGTGGCAGCTCATAGACGGAGAGCGCAAACCGAACACTCAACCGTGTTTTACAAATCCTGAAGTAGTCAAAGCGGTAACGGCAAGTGTGATAAGAGAGCAGAAAGAGCACCCTGATGCGAAGTTCGTTTCCGTCTCTTTAGATACGGAAGGAATAGGTAAGTATTGCCATTGTAGGGACTGTAACGAACTGGTGAAAGAGGAAGGCCCTTCCGGACTTATTGTCAGTTTTGCCAACCAGGTGGCCGAAGGGGTGGAAAAGGAAATTCCCGGTGCGCGCATTCTTACCGGCGCTTACTCCTGGGCCTGCAACCCGCCAAAGACCTTGAAGCCTCGGGATAATGTAATTATCGCCTATGATTCCTTATCAGGTGATTACGCGCATCCTCTTACCGCCGGAAATGATGAGAACATTGATATAGAAAATGATTTTCAGCCCGGCAGCCACTACCTTTACCGGCCCGGCGAGAACAAAAGGGTTAAAAGAGAAGTGGAAGGCTGGAGCAAGATTTCCGGGAATATGCTGCTTTACGATTATACGGTTAGCCTGGAGCATCCCTATATGCCCTACCCTGACCTGGATGTCCTCGTCCCCAATATAAAATATTATTCAGAGCATAACTTCAAGGGTATTTTTATTCTCGGTTCCCTGGGCAACAGGGGTGCGGAATTTTACGGGCTTCGCATGTGGCTCATGGCAAAGGCGCTCTGGAATCCGGAGGTTAACGGCAAAGCGCTCATAGCCGAATTCCTTAACGGGTATTATGGCGCGGCGGCACCCGCTATTCAAAAATATATTGATATACTGCATAAGTTCCCCCGGGAGAATAAAGAAATTTATTTACCTTTCCACGGGAGTTACCTGAATTCGCTCCATCTAAGGCCGGAAATTATTTCCGCCTCCGAGCAGGCGTTAAAAGAAGCCGAAAAACTTGCAAAGGGCGACCCTGAGTCGGAAAAAAGAGTGCGGCACGCCCATCTACCGGTCTGGTATATATTAGCAAAACGTGGGCCAAAGAGTCTGACCTGGAAAATGGCCGAAGAAAAGACAGGCAGGATAGATATACGCGAGCTGGCGAAAAGCTTTGCGCAAACCATGAAAGAACAGGGCGCAGGCAATTTGTCATTCGCGGACTGGCTTAAGGACTATGCGGAGCTTGAGGGAAAAGCGCTGCCGCCTGAACTTAAGGATGTTGCCGTAACAAAGTACAGATTGATACAGGCCTGTCAGATGGACGGGGAACAGAAATTCTGGCAAAGAACTGCCGGCGCAAGTGATGGCTGGGCAGAGGTATTAAAAGAATTTACCTTCGGCGTATGGTCAGGGCTTACACCAGGGGAAGACTACACCCCGGATAAAAAATACAGGGTATTTGCCCGTGCAAAAACAGAGGGCAAACTAAAAAAAGGAGCGACTATTTCCTTTAATGTTTCCAATAGCGGATATGGGACAGGGGTGGAACAACCAAGAGGCATCCCGGCAAAATTCATTACGATGGGTCTTTCGCTTGAAGCTGCAAGACACATGAAAGAGATATCGAAAAGTATCCTTGCTGAAACCCTGGAGGAAGGCCGCTTTCAACCTATTGAAATCGGTGAGGTTGTTAATCCTGCATATTTCACTTTTAATGTACAAACTAGTTCCCCGGGGCCGGGAAAAGTATTTTTAGATTGCTTCTGGCTTCTGGAAGAGTAATTTATCTCTTAAATGTCCTGCCAGAATTTTTCCGTCTTTTTAATTATATAAAAAGTTCCGGCGCCGATAAATATCATGGAGAGCACAAAGAGCGCATAACTCAAGGTTGTATTCTTTGCGCCAAAGATAACCATAAATTCGGACATGCCTCCGACTCCGGCAAAGAAACTGGGAACCGCTACGGCAATAACCAGCGCGTTCAGGTTTTTCATCATGAAGTTCAGATTATTGCTTATTAGTGAAGCTCTCGCGTCCATAAGGCCGGAGATGACCTGGGAATAGATCTCGGCCATTTTATAGCACTGTACATTTTCGATAGCCAGGTCGTCTAAGAGTTCAAGATGCGCCGGGGTAAAGTTAAATTTGGCGGCGTTGACTTTAATTTTGTCTATGACATGACTGTTTGAACTTATAGCGTTCAGATAAAAGACCAGGCTTTTTTCGAGTTTAAACATATTAAGCAGCTGCTGGTTGGTTACCGAGGTGTTTATTTCGTGTTCCAATTCGTCATTGACCATATTTATTACTTTAAGGTGCGACTCGAAATGCCCGATAGACTGATTTATAAGTTTTAACAAGGCGTCTTGAATATTAGAAGTATTCTTGAAATACTCACTTTCAAAGATAGGAAAATCATCAGCCAGCAGCAGTATAAGATGGTCGCTGAAGATGAAAAGTCCGAAAGATTTCACTTTAAAAAGGAAGTCATCTTCGGAGACATAGCTTTTTGGGGTTTTGAGTATAAGCGTGGCGTGGTCCGGTGTGAATTCAATGCGGCCGAGTTCATGCGGATCCAGAGAAGATTGAATGGTATGCTCGTTTATCTTTTTTTCCTCAATAAGGTATTTCTTTTCGGTTTCATCGGGATCGACATAAATGGAAATAAGCGCAGGCTGCTCAAGCGCTTCCGCGAGTCGGCCGTCAACTACAGAGTATTTTTTTATCATTTCCGCTCCAAAACCGCTGAATAGAAATTGTCGGTATATTCTACTATAAAAGCTCTTCTTAATACAAGAATACATTGTTAAAGTAGTAGAATATAACTGTGTTTTTGGAGTAGAATATACAAATAAGTGCGAGACAGGCCTCGATTCAGCCTGTTATTTATTTTAAGGGAGAAAAATATGAATTCTATTGATTTCAAGAATCCGGCAGCAATTTTCCGCGGGGCGCCTTTCTGGTCCTGGAATGACAAGCTTGAAGCAAAAGAGATAATAAGGCAGATAAGGGACTTTAAAAAAAGGGGTATCGGCGGTTTCTTTATGCACTCCCGGGTAGGACTAATTACCCCGTATATGGGCAAAGAATGGATGGATATTATTAAGATTTCGGTCAAGGAAGCCAAAAAACTCGGAATGTACGCCTATCTCTATGATGAAGACCGGTGGCCGTCCGGTTTTGCGGGCGGTATGGTCCCGGAAAGAAATCCGGAGTTCAGACAAAAAAGCATAGTTTGTCTTAAAACCAAAGAAGACCTGCCGGACCTGAAATTTCTTTATAGTTATAAATATAAAAATGAGGACTACTATTATTATACCAGAATCACCCCTTCAAATAATCCCGGTTTTAACGGTACCTCCTATATTGACCTTTTGAACCCCGAGGTGACCGACGCTTTCATTGATACTACTTACGAAGCCTACCGGAAAGTTGTCGGGAAGGAATTCGGGAAGACCGTGCCGGCAATTTTTACGGATGAACCGACCTTCGGTCTGGTCAGCTGGGTAACGAACGGTGAGAATTTTTTTAGCAACTTCCCCTGGACCGATAAATTCTTTGGTTATTTTAAGGCTAAGAACGGTTACAAAATAGATGATAAACTGCATTTTCTGAGTTTTAAAGCCCCGGGCTTTGAGAAAATACGCCATGATTTCTGGAAAACGGCCACTGAAATGTTCGTGGAGAATTTTGCAAAACGTGTCGGCACCTGGTGCGGCAAAAATAAAATTAATTTTACCGGGCATGTTTTGCACGAGGACACCTTTAACTCGCAGATACACTTTGTCGGCGCGGCGATGCCGCATTACGAGTATATGCAGTGGCCGGGTATAGACCACCTGGCAGGAATTGTAGATAAGGTCAGAGGCTGTTTTTGGATACATGGTACGGTAAAACAATGTACCAGCATGGCACATCAGTTTGAAAAAGAAAGGGTGATGTCTGAACTCTACGGCGTGGGCGGCTGGGACTTAACCTTTGAAGACCAGAAATGGATAGGCGACTGGGAATATGTTTTAGGGGTGAATTTCAGATGCCAGCACCTTTCCCTTTATACTCTTAAAGGCTGCAGAAAACGCGATTTTCCACAGGCGATAAGCTACCAGCAGCGCTGGTGGAAATATTACAACATGGTAGAAGACTACTTCGGGCGCCTTAGTTATATCATGACCCGCGGAAAATTCACTGCGGATGTTTTAATGCTGCACTCTGTCTCCTCGGCCTGGTGCCTCTTTGATTCCAATGACCCCGAGCCTACGAAAAAAATGCACGATAAATTCCTCGATCTCAGTATGTGGCTTTCCGCGCTGCACTTTGATTATGATTACGGCGATGAGCTTGTTATGAAAAAACACGCAAAGATAGTAAATGGTAAATTTGTTGTCAATAAAATGTCCTACAAAACGGTCGTAATCCCGCCTTCTTTAAGCTGGTTTAAGAGCACCGTGGACCTGCTTGCTAAATTTCTGAAGGCCGGGGGAAAAGTTGTAGTCGTTAAACCCCTGCCGGTTATGCTGGAAGGCGTGAAAAGCAATGAACTTGAAAAGTTGTTTAAGCACCCGAATGTTCTGGTGGTGGAACACGACAAAGCCGCTATTGAAAAAGTTCTGAGCGGAGTTCTTCCCCGGGATGTAAGTATAAAGAACGCCGAAGGCGAGGAAGCGGCTACCATCTACTGCCAGCACAGGGTAGACGGTAAAAAGCATATCTACTTCTTCGTAAATATTAATAAAAAGACCGGTGTAGAGACCGCTATTAATTTGGGAAAATGCGGAAAAACAGAACTCTGGGACCTGGAGAACGGGACTACGAAAGAGGTCACGGCGCTTAATTTGAAATTTGCCCCGGCGCAGTCGCGTCTGATAATTTTGGATGAAGAAGAACAACCCACGAATGCAGTTGATGATGTTTTAGGCCGCGTTACCGGGGAACTTAAACTGGGCAATAAATGGGCAGGCAAACGGCTTGACCATAACGCCTTAACTCTCGATTATTGCAGGTACAAGATCAAGGATGACCCCTGGTCGAATACTGTACCGGTCTGGAAAGCGCAGTTAAGAATAAGAGAAGCTTTTGGGATAAAGGAAGCCGAAGAATTGAGGGTGAATGACGGTACCCAGTTCTGGAAATTGTACAAAAATATGAGCGTGGGCTGGAAGTCAAAGGTCTCGCTCAAATATAATTTTACAGTTAAAGATGTTCCCGGAAAAATATTTATCGCGATGGAAATACCCGGACGGATGGAGATACTGGTAAATAATAAAAAAGTAACTTATGTTAAGAAGGAAAATGACTGGTGGGTGGACCTGGAATTCAAGAAAATAGATATAAGCGGCCTTGTAAAAAAAGGCAATAATGAGATTACTCTTAACTTTCTGCACCGGACGGATATAGAACTGGAAAGTATGTATGTCATCGGGGATTTTGGCGTCTATAGCCGGGATAATAAACATTACTTTATCGGCAAAGAATCAAAAACTCTGGTAAAGGGTGATTGGGTAAAGCAGGGCTACCCCTTCTATGGCGGAGAAATGGTCTATAAACAGACCGTTGACTTAAAAAAGAAGGCCGGGGAGAAGTTGTATCTTGAACTGGAAAACCTTACCGCGGTGGTGGCAAAAGTCAGTGTAAACGGAAAATCTGCCGGTAAAATCGGCTGGCAGCCTTTTACCGTAGACATAACTTCTCTTGCTAAAAACGGCAGAAATATAATCGAGCTGGAGCTGGTCAGCAGTCTTCGAAATCTCCTCGGGCCGCATCATGTAAAACCCGGGATTACCTACTGGGCCTCGGCGCATTACTTCCAGGATGAAGCCGACTGGACCGATAAATACAATCTGGTGCCTTACGGAATATTCGGGGAAGTAAAAGTTAAAACCCGCTCTGCTTTTTGAGAAGTAAGGGACAAAGTACGAAGTACAAGGTACAAGGTACAAGATTAAAACAGAATACAATAGTACAAGATAACAAGGTGTCAAGGGTGCAGAAAATAAATAAGCTTTTCCTTGTTCCTTGTACCTTGTACCTGAGCGCAAACGAAAGCTGATACTCAGGAGAATATTGTGAAAAAAATATTTCTTTCAGCGCTTTTTCTCATGGGCTCTCTGGTGTTACCCGTCTTTTCTGAGGCGGTTGATGCTTTATCCCAGTACGGCATTACCTGGCAGTTTGACAGAAAAGTTGAAACCGGAAAATTTATTACCGGGGACTACTATGTTATAGGCCCGGTGACTATAAAAGCTGTTTCTCCTGCCCCTGCAGGGACGGGGAAGACTTTCCGGAACGGCTCGATGCTAAATCCGCCTGTAACGGCTTTTAGCGGCTATGACGGCAGGTTTACCAACTGTTTTAAGGAAAATTTGACGGCTAAGTACCCTCTTAATATGAAGCCCGGGGATTCTTTGATCTCAACCGTCAGCTTAAAAGAATTACAGCAAAATCAGATAATCCCTGATGTCGGAAAACGAAATATTGAAGATACTCCTCTTAAAACCGCGGCTATCTTAACCTGCCTTGCGGAACTTCCGCCTGCTGATGCTTTCCGACCCGCCTATTGCGATGAGAAGAAAGGAAAGTTTAGGACGGCAAGTGAGCTAAAATGGGAATTACTGCCGAAGTACCCCGCCGTAGGAAAAGTCCCGAAGTTTGAGTATCTTGAACGCGCCTTTGAGCGGCCCTGGATAGTCCATGTCTATGGCTGGGAGAGCCGCGAGCTTCACCCTTCAGAAAATATGCCGGGTTATGGCCGTGAACTTGCGCGAATTG
>CAIYPD010000036.1 GCA_903928075.1 Candidatus Firestoneibacteriota bacterium | reverse complement strand
TTAATCATTCGCAGTATGCCGTATACCATGGTATAGCCCAGGGCAAACAGGGCATAAATGCTTCCCAATGTCAAACCATTGACCAGTTGTTCAATGAACATATTTTATTGCTGCTCCGGGTTAGTTATTCACAATAAACAAATTTGCCGTTCTTGATCCGGTAGATACTTACGGTTTTATTAAGGGTGTCGCCTTTAGCATCAAACGCCGTTTCACCGAGGATACCGCGGTATTTCACGCCGGCTACATAGGAGACTATTTGAGCAGGTTCTTTACCTGCTTTTTCTACGGCCTCTATTAAAAGAGAGATGGCTTCATAAGTGTAAGTGTCATAAGGCTGCATATCCACGCCGGGATATTTTGCTTTATATCTTTCTATAAAAGATTTCGCTTTTGGCAGTTTATCCGAGGGTATACCTATCATTGAGGCATAATCGCCTTCTGTGGCATTACCGCCAATCTTAATAAATTCGGGAGTAAACACCCCGTCACCGGAAACCACAGGTACTTTTAAGCCTAATTCCTTGGCCTGTTTGGTGATCAAACCGCCTTCGGTATACATGCCCCCGAAGTAGATTAGGGAAGGTTTTTTATTTTTTATACTCGTAAGTAGTGCTCTGAAATCTTTATCTCCGATATTGATACCGTCAAAACTTAAGATTTTCCCCGACCGGGCATCAAACTGTTTTTTAAATTCCTCAGCCAGGCCCTGACCGTATGAGGTTTTATCGTGAATAACCGCTGCCCGGTTTATTTTTAATTTATCAATAAAATAGTTCGCAGCAAAGCCTCCCTGAACATCATCGGTTGTGCATATACGGAAAACATTCTTCAATCCCTGCAGGGTCAATTTAGGATTCGTTGACGCGGAAGTCATCATTAGGAGCCCGCGTTTGGCGTAGATCTGGCTTGCAGGTATGGAACAACCGCTGTTTAAATGCCCGATCACACCGGCAATTTTTTTATCGGAAATTATCTGATTTGCGACATTCACGGCTTCTTTGGGGTCAGCCCGGTCATCGAATGCTGCCAATTCGATTTTGATTTCTTTAAACCTGCCTGAAGCATTAGCTTCTTCAACGGCAATTTCAGCGCCCCTCTTCATACCCTGGCCCATGGCCGCGACATCTCCTGTCAAAGGGCAGACCAGCGCGACTTTGACCACCTTGGCTCCGGAATCAGGCATGCCGCATCCGGCAATACCTGTTAAAATACCCAATACTGTCAGCAGAAATTTATGCATAATATTTTGCCTCCTTTTGAAAAGCTTTGCTTTACTTTACTTTATTAAACCATTTTAAGTCAAGCAAGAAATGTTCTGCGAGAATTTTTGGTGATTTTTTGAGGCAGAAGCGCAGTTCCGCCGGGTACGAACCAAATACTAAATTAAACTCTTGCTTTCTGTCCCGTGGTATTATATATATAATTCAGAGATATCTTCGGTATTAATTTCAAAAAAAGGAGAGAAAATGAAGGTGAGAAAAATAGTTTTCTGTAGTGGGCTGCTTTTGGCGGCGGTATTTTTGCCGGGGCTTTTTTTTACGATCGAGGCGAAGGCGGCGGACAAGCAGATAATACTGCTTAAACTGGATGATATAGTTCAGGAGAAGAACAAAGACCTGGCAATATCACCGCGCTGGCAGAAGATGGCGGATTTTATAATGAAAAATAAACTTAAGGCGGGTTTCGGGATAATCGGTTCCTCCCTGGAGCAGGACAACCCCGCGTATTTTAAATGGATAAAGGATTTGCATGAAAAGGGAATAGAGTTCTGGCATCATGGCTATGGACAGGGCGGGAAGGGGGAATTTGAAAAAGGTTCAATGGAGGAGCAGAAGGCTCTCCTGGATAAAACGGAGAAACTGGCGAAGGAAAAACTCGGTTTCTCTCTCCCGGCCTTCGGACCGCATTATACTGCTACCACGGACGAGACCGAGAAAGCTCTTGAAGCGATTCCAGAAATAAAGATCTGGCTTTATGGTCCGAAAAATCCTAAATATTATAAAAAACTCTCCATTCCCCGGTACCTGGGTCTTGAGAATCCGACCTTTGTTCCTGACTTTGAGAAATTTAAAGCCTCTTACGAGAAACTCGGCGGCAAACAACCGGTTCTGGTTTTACAGGGTCATCCAAACGGCTGGGATGATTCAAAATTCAGCGGGTTTGTGAAGATAATAGAATATCTAAAATCCAAAGACTGCGTTTTTATGACCCCGTCGGAGTACTATGAAAAGAATGGCGGGAAATAAATGAAAAAATGGCAGAAGGTTTTAATCTGGGTTGCGGTTGCGCTTATAGTGATATTTTGCGGACTGATGTACTTGAAAAATTACTTTCTGGTAACTGCGGGGGATATCGTAGAGAAAGCAGGCGTTATACCGGCAGTGCAGGAGCCTCTTACAAAATTTGACTCAGCCGGCTACGGCTGGGAGGCCTGGCGCGGAGCGGATAATAAGAATACAGCCGGAATAAAAGGAATAAAAACTGATTGGTCAAAAGGCCTTGAGAAAGCGTGGGGAGTTGATTACCTCTGCCAGGGGGCAAAGGCGGTTACCTGGTCCTGTCCGGTCATAAGCGGTAACCGGCTTGTAGTCCCGGGTAGAGATGAAGAGAATGACCTTATATTTTGTCTGGATCCGAAAACAGGCGCTCTACTCTGGATGAAAAAGTTTCCTATGCCGGCGGATATTAATTACGGTCGGGGCCCGCGTGCTACGCCTCTTATCGTTGGCGATTTTGTTTATACAATTTCCCGTACAGGGGTAATGTATTGCCTTGCGCTTTTTGACGGCGCATTGGCGTGGGAATTTGATTCAAGGAAGGAAGGCGGTAAGCCGCATACCTGGGGTCTTGCGAGTTCTCCGGTACTATTTAAAAATACTATAATTATGCAAGTGGGCGGTGCTTCTCTTCTTTATGCGCTTGACAAAAAAACCGGAAAAATAATCTGGCGGAGTGAGGCAGGTTTTGGTAGTTATGCCACGCCCGTTTTAATTGAGGTTAAAGGCGCTGCGCAACTGGCGGTCTTCTTTCGGGATAGTATTTCGGGTTTTAACCCTGTTGACGGGAAAAAACTCTGGAATATGCCTTGGGGAAAGAACAATGACCTGAACATAACCACGCCGGTTTTTGACAACGGCAAACTCTTTGTTACCACCTTTTATACCGAGAGCGGTCTTCTGGATCTTACCACCGCAGAGCCGTCAATTCTCTGGAAAAATAAGAAATTCGGAGCGCATCATACCGATCCGTTCATAACTGACGGGTATATTTACGGCTACACCGGTTTTAGTTCTCAGAACTCCGGCTCGTTTATGTGTTTATCCCTGAAAGATGGTTCTATACAGTGGCAAAGCGGTGAGATGGGGTGGGGGACCTGTATAATGGCCGACGGCTACCTGGTCTGCCAGGATAACAAAGGAGCGCTTTTTCTTGTAAAACCCGACCCGAAAAAACTTATTGTTGTGACGAAATTTCCGGCCGCTATGCCGGAGGTAAAAACACACACCTGGACAAAACCGGTAATTGCGCAGGATATGATATATCTCCGACACGGAAACTGGTTATTGGCGTATAAGTTGAAATAGACAACAACCCTCCTGAGGCGGGCTGCTTTCGCAGGATAAGACGACAGTAATACAAGATCTGTGGAATTAAAAAGTATTGAAATCAGTGGAATCGATTTGGTAATGTCAAACAGGACATGAAAAAATGAAGAAAATTTAACAAGGAATCTTTTTCTGCTTTTAATTGTTTAATCAGCAATTAGTAATTAGTCCACCTACGGTGAGATCTCGCCTCTAGGCGGACAATCAGTAATTTGAAAAGGAGGAAAGATGTCAAAAAAAGTCAAGATAGATACGGGTATAGGACTGTACAGTTTTGGTTGTATTCTTGCGATCGTGATATCTTATGATATCCGGCATTCAGTGCTTTGGGCAATATTGCACGGTGTCCTTTCCTGGGTTTATGTGCTTTACCATGTATTGGTAACACATGGACTACTTAAAATGTACTACAATTAACTCCAGAAAACAATAAAAGCTCTATAACAGGAAAAAAGCCAAATACCGGGAAATTACGAGAAATTGCAGGTACTGTTAATAATACAAGGATTAGCAACTATATGTTTAAAATATCAGGATTAGCGGCAGTCAGGACCAAGAAAAAACCTTTAAAACTTGTTGTTGTGGGGGGCGGCAGTTTTTTTGTGCCGAGTTTTGTGGGAAGTATGGTTATGAAACCCGGAATCTGGGCTGGTGCCGAGGTGTGCTTGAATGACCCGGATAGTGAGAGGGTCCGCCTCGTTAAAATGTTCAACGAAAAATATGTTGCGCGCCAAAATTTTCCTATGACATTTACAGCTCAGCCGGACCTAAACAGGGCTCTTGAAGGCGCTGATTTTGTAATAACCACCGTCCGTATCGGCGGGGTACGGGCTCTGCACCTTGATGAAAACATACCTCTGCGGTTTGGTTATCTGGGGGATGAGACCGCGGGCCCCGGCGGGATGTTCATGGCCATCCGGACCGTACCTGTGGCGGTGGCTCTGGCGAAACGGATGGAAAAAATCTGTCCTGATGCCTGGCTCCTAAACTACTCCAATCCCACACATTATATTACGGCCGGTGTGCTTCAAACCACCGGGATAAAATCAGTCGGCTTATGCGATAATTATATCGCCGCCAAAAATGATTTCGCTTTTCTTCTGGGCCTTTCGGATGTCAAAAATATTAAGGTTCGCTTTTGCGGATACAACCATTGCAACTGGGTTTATTCCGCAAACTACCGTGGCCGGGATTTACTGAAAGCACTGAAACAGTCTACTTTGACCGAACGCAAGAAACATCTGGTAAAAGCAAAATCTGAACGCGGTAAATGGCTAATGGAACGGGGATTGGAACTTCTTGATTTGACCGGACGCTTTCCGGTAGCGACCGGCCACTCTATGCCCTATTTTTTCCATACTGAATTTTTAAAACGCGAGTTAAAGTATGGCGGTCCGCATAAATTTATAGAAGAGGTAAATAAGAAAAACTGGGATACCCTGAAATCCCAGCTTATAAAATATGACGAGGAAACAGCAAACCGGGTGGTCCGCGCCCAGCACGGAGGCGCGCATGCTGATCTGGCCATCGGGGTGGCTTCGGCTATCGCCGCCGATACCGGGGAAGAGTATCCGGTAAATATGAGAAACGGCAATACGGTGCCGGGCTTTTCAAAAGAAGAAGTAACCGAGTTCTACGCTAAGATATCAAAAAAAGGCTGTACGCCTGTCAAAGTGCCTGCCTTTCCTCCTGTTCTTTTGGCCCACCAGCAGCTGCTCAATACCTGTAAAAATCTTGTGGTGCAGGGAATTCTGGAAAAAAATAAGGCCAAATTCCTGGAAGCACTGTTACTGCACCCTTTCACTTCCTCGGCTTCAAAAGCCAAAGAGCTTTTCGAGACAATGTGGAGAGAAGAAGAAACTGTGCACGGCACCTACTGGAAGTGAGACAGGGAAAAAAAACGGTTTTTATAATTGAATCCGGGCTTATCTTGGTATAAAATGGAAAGGGTTTATAATTTATTGCCTCTTAGATTAGGAAAACAATAGTGAGAAAATATTTTCAGTTTTTAAGTCCTATGATTGCGGTAATTTTAATCCCCTGCGGTCTTCTATACGCAAGCGGTGTCCCTGCCCAAAGAGTCCGGCTCCTGGATCATGGTATTAACATGAATAATCTTATGGATATTGGAAACAAATTTAATTCGTTTATCCCGGAGGATCTTGCCAAATTAAAGCAGATGGGCATAAAAAATGTCCGTATTGTGGTTCATATCGGAAACCTTCTCCCCGGTTTTAAAACCCCTACACTCAAAGAGCTTTCTACCGATAAAGATGTAATAACCGCCCTAAACACCCTGGACAAACGCATGGAAGAATTTAACAAAGCAGGCTTTCCCATGACTCTCTCCTTGTTTTTGCCGGACCAGTATAAAAAACTTGAGGGAGAGGAATCAAAGGGACTTATGCTTAAGGCCATGGATGTTTTAACGGGCCGTTATGCCAAAAAATACTCTCCCGACCAGCTTTTTTTTGATGTTAATGAGCCGCGCTATGAACCGGATGCCTGGAATAAGATTGCACCTTTACTGGTCGAGTCCATAAGAAAAAACGCACCTGAGCACACCATTATCATTATGCCAGCAAAATTTGAGACACGAAACTTCCCGGAACTAAAACCTTTAAAGGATTCCAATATTATATACGCAATGCATATATATTGGCCTTCAGAATTTACTCTGCAGGGGCAACCGGGATTGTCAAAGGTAAATCCTGATTTGCGTTTTCCGGACGGGAAGGTGACTGAAGAAAAACTGGAAGCCAATATGAAAGTTGGCATTGATTGGGCGGCAAATAACAAAGTTCCGTTAATAATGCAGGAGTTCGGGTGCAGTAACGCGGCAGAACCAAAAAGCCGGTCGAACTGGATAAAAGCCGTGCGACGCCTTGCCGAGAAATATAAAATACCGTGGACCTACTGGTCCTTTACCGGAAAGCAGTTTGGTTTGAAGCCTAAATTTGCGGATGCTTATGACCCTTGCTTGCTGGAAGCACTTTCCGGCCCGGCAGGTGAAAAGGAAAGGAGTAAAAAGTAGGGCATTAACTTTTATTTGGTCAGGTTAATATCGGGGAAAAGGAGATGAACATGCTGCGAAAAATAGTATTTTTCATTTTGTTTGGAATGTTTCTGTTTGGGGTGGCCGGCGCCGGAGATTTAAAGGGTTTTCCCGAAAAAGACCCCGTCCTGACGGGACCGTCCGCTAAATTGCGCGACGAGGTCATGAATCAACATCCCCGCCTGCTTTTTGGTCCGGAGGATTTAACGCGGTTACGCCGGAATTATAACAGCGAAGCATTTAAATTTTATAGAGACCAGTTGACCGGTTACCTGCCCTCCTGCAAGGTGCCGGCCGAAACAAAATTTCTTTCCGATGCCACTGACGGCCAGCGGCAGGGTTTGTGGCGTCTTCCCACTGTTGCCTATCATTATGTTATGACAGGTGATACCAAATCATTAGAAACTACCATCGGCTTTTTGAAGATGCTGGAAAAACTTGAACACTGGGAAACAGGCGGAGAAATAGACAGCGGTATGAGTTCCGCCAATATTATGATAGGTGCTGCGCTGGCCTATGACTGGGTCTACGATAAAATTGACCCGGTATTCCGTGAGGCTATGCGGCGCAAACTGGTTCTTATGGCCCGCGCCCAGTACCACGAGGGGCATCTCCTTAAAGCGCCGACGGCCAATAAATACTGGCAAAATGATCCGGCAAATAATCACCGCTGGCATCGTGATGCCGGCATGAGTCTCGCCATACTTACGGCTTATGAGGGAAACCCGGAGGAGAACTGGATCCTGACTAAAACCAGGGAAGAATTACAGTTTATAGCCGATAACCTGCCGGTGGACGGTTCTTCTCACGAAGGGCCAACCTATATAATTTTCGGCAGTCTTCATCTGGTGCTGGCAGTAACGGCTTCTGACCGTTGCTTTGGCACAACTCTTTTGCAAGCGCCCTACTTTAAAACTACCGGCCCGCTGTGGGCGCAGAGCCTGACTCCGGGGTTAAAACAGTATTTTTACTTCGGCGACAGTAATGGTGTTCCGGGTGACGGCTACACTAATTTTATCGAGAAACTTACCGTCTTAAATAAACAGGTTGATGTCCAGGCTGCTTTTGATACTGCCACCCGCGGAGCAAATAATCCCGTTGTGGCCTGGGCCGGACTCCTCTTTAAGGATATTGAGGCAGTTGGAGGCGGAGATTATCATCGCCTGCCTAAAGCCACTATTCATCCCGATGTCGGCCTGGTTTTGGTGCGTGACGGCTGGGATCTTTCAAATACCGGTTTCATGTTCAGGTGCGGACCGTTCGGCGGTTATGAGTTGAACCGGTTTCGTGCAGCGCATAAAAATGTATTTATCAATGTGGCGCATGATGATCCTGATGCCAACTCTTTCGTTATCTATAGCCAGGGTGAATTGCTGGCCGAGACAGACCGCTATTCGTCGCAGAAGCGGTCCGCCAATCATAACACCATTCTTATTAATGGGATAGGCCAGATGGCCAAAGGCCGGGGGGAGGGCGATGTTTTCGAAGCCCCTTCCGCAGATAATTCTGATATGTCTAAGATGGCTGTGATTACGGCCTGGAAAGATACGGGAAATATCGTGGTCGTAGAAGGCGAGGCCGCGGGTTCTTATCCGGCTTATAATAAAACAAAACCTACCCGGCCGGCGCTTGACCGGTTCCGTCGTACCGCTATTTGGGTGAAAGGCGATTATATTCTGATTCTTGATGACATAAAAGCGCCTAAGGAAGTGGAAATAGCCTGGCTGGTGCAAGGCGCCAAACTTGACCCTGCAGAAACACCCGGCAGTTTTCATCTCGCCAAAGGTTCAGCCGGTTGTGATTTTCAGGTGGTCTCTAACCCGCAGTTTACCGGCACCATCGATACCTCGACTGCGGATGATCATGGCAAGGCGTTGGGCTGGAAACAACTTCGCGCTAAAGTCAACACGGCGTCGGCTCAATTTGCCAGCGTGTATGATGCCTGGAAACGCGGTGGTTTGAAGGTCACCCAGTCCGTAAATAAAAGTGTCATTAAAGTGGAAGTTAAAGGAGCAGGTCTTAACGATACCTGGACCTGGACTCCGGAAACCTCAGGTTTTGCCCCGTCGAGACTTCGCGGAGAGCGTGAAGGTAAAGGCGTTTTAGTGGAAGTTGGCGCCAAGGATCTGCCTCCCAAACCGTAAATTAAAAAGGATTCAGGAGCCGGGTTAAGATTAATTGAAATATTTTAGTATTGCGGAGGGAAATTACCTTGAAGAAAAACTATGACATAGCGGCCTATATCTGGCCTTCGTACCACCCGGATCCAAGGGCAAAAATATTCTGGCCTGACGGGATAGGCGAGTGGCAGACAGTTATGAGCAACAAGCCTAAGTTTCCCGGGCACGAACAGCCGAGGTTCCCGCTTTGGGGTTATGTTAATGAAGCAGATCACTGTGTGATGCAGATGCAAATAGACGCGGCGGCCGACCACGGCGTAAATGTTTTTATCTATGACTGGTACTGGTATGACAGCTTACCGTTTCTTGAGGGCTGTCTGAATGACGGTTACCTGAAAGCAAAAAATAAGGACCGAGTTAAATTTTATCTTATGTGGGCCAATCATGACGCTAATATGCTCTGGGATAAGCGCAATGCCGGCAAGAAAGGGGATGATACTGTTATCTGGAACGGCGGTATTGACAAAGAGGAGTTCGAAGTGGTGGTGCACCGTATCATTGACCGTTTTTTCTCGCAGCCGCAGTATTATAAATTGAATGGTAAGCCCTGTTTTATGCTATTTGAAATGAATAATTTTATTAAGGGCCTGGGCGGACTCAAAGAGGCGGCAGAGGCGCTCAAGTGGTTCAGAAAAGAAACCGTAAAAGCGGGCTTCAAAGGGCTGGAATTGCAGCTTTCGCTCTGGGGCAAGAGCAGTAATCCGGTTCTCATCTCCGGGAAAAATATCGGCACGCAGAAGGAAATTATTGAAATACTCGGCTTTGACAGTGCAACTAATTATCAGATAGTCCAGATGGCAGATGTTGACAGGGATTATCTTAAGATAATGAAAGATGTGTCAGGGGAATGGGAAAAATACTCAAAGGAATACAAGATTCCTTATTATCCGCATGTCTCAATCGGCTGGGATAACAACCCCCGGTTTGAAATGTTTCGGCCCGGTATTGTTAAAAATAATACTCCTGCTAATTTTGAAAAGGCGCTTAAAATGGCAAAGTCTTACGCAGACGCCAGGCCGGGCCAGACTCCGCTCATAACGGTCAACAGCTGGAATGAATGGACCGAGACGAGTTACCTGGAACCCTGCACCATGTTCGGCTACGGCTATCTTGAAGCGGTAAAAAAAGTATTTGGGGGAAAGTGAGAGTTTACAAAGGATGAAATTATGAAGAGAACAATATTTGGAAAGACCGGACTTTCCGTAAGCCCGATAGCCTTCGGGGGAATTCCGATAATGCGCCTTTCTACACCTGAGGCGGTGAAGGTTGTTAAAGAAGCCCTTGACCTCGGGATAAATTTTATAGATACCGCAACGGGTTACGCTGACAGCCAGGTGAAAATCGGGGAAGCTATCCGCGGGTTGCCCAGGAAAGACCTGGTGCTTGCGACTAAATCAATGGCAAACGATAAGAAGACCATACTCGAGCATATCGATAATTCACTGAAGCAGATGAAGACCGACTACATAGATATCTATCAACTGCACAATGTGAGTTCAAAAGAGAAGTTCGACGCCATTTTTGCGAAAGACGGCGCCTTTGAAGGGCTTATGCTCGCGGTCAAGCAGGGGAAGATCAGGTTTCCGGGTTTTTCAGCGCATGTTATGGAGTTTGCGGTTAAGATGATAAAGACGGATAAATTTTTCTCCGTGCAGATTCCGTATAATTTTATCGATAAGCAAGCCGAGGAAGAAGTGCTGCCGCTCGCAAAGAAGATGAACCTGGGCATAATAGCTATGAAGCCGCTCGGCGGGGGACTACTTGACGACGCGAACCTCTGTTTCAAATTTCTCTTTAAAGACGATGGGATTGTCCCGGATCCGGGGATAGAAAAGCCGGGGCAGATGAAAGAAATCGTAGATATATTTAATAAGGCTGAGAAGTTGACGAAGGCCGACCTGGCGGAGATGGAGAAGATAAAGAAGGAAACCTCAAAGAGCTGGTGCCACAGGTGTGATTACTGCCAGCCCTGCCCGCAGGGTATCGGTATCAGTACGGTACTACTCGTGAAATCTTTCATCAAAAGAATGAACGCCGAGAAGGCGGTCGCAATGGTGAGTGAGGTCGTAAAGAAAGTGGAAAGCTGCACTGAATGCGGTGAATGTATAAAGCGCTGCCCCTACAGTCTCGATATTCCAAACCTGCTCAAGGAAAACCGCCTTGTCTGGAAGGAATATGTTAAGAAAAACTCGTAAAACTATATGAGTATAGTCTCACTTTGTTCGTGAGTCAACTTGTAAAGATTTTCACATAGTAATTAACATTAACATCTTGTTTTTGTAACCACAAAGGATAAATTTTTCAATTCTTAACAGAAAATTTTCACAATATTTCGGGGCAGGATAGAAAATACAGACAGGAGGAAGGGGTTTATGCTGATAAAAAAAATATGTGTAACTGCAAATGGTAAAGTTGAATTTATCGAGGTTGAGCTGCCGGCTGTGGAAATTGCGGCTGATGAAATAGAGGGGCGGGCTGTTTATTCTGCAGTTAGTCCGGGAACGGAGACCGCAGGAGTTTTGCAGCAGGGACTTTTCAGGAGTTTTAAACTCCCTATCAGTATCGGCTATGCTATGGTTTTCAGAGTGGAGAAGTGCGGGGCAAATGTGAAGGATTTTAAACCCGGGAACCTGGCGTTTTGTATGAGCAATCATCAGTCCTATCATCGCCTAAAAGCCGTTGATTGTGTAAAAGTACCGGAAGAGCTTGAGGCCGTTCTTTCTCCTTTTGCCAGGCTTCTTGGAATAAGTATGTGTACCCTTGCTACGACCCCGGCCCGGCCCCCGAATAAGGTTATGATAACCGGCCTCGGGATAGTTGGAAACCTGGCGGCACAGGTATTTTTAAGATGCGGGTATGATGTTTATGCGGTGGACCCCAGCGAGGCGAGAAGGAAAATTGCCGTGAGCTGTGGTATAAAGAAAGTACTGCCTTTTATAGATCCGAAAGATAAGGAGTTGAATGAAAAAGTTCAACTGGTTGTCGAATGTTCCGGCCACGAAAAAGCCGTGGTGGATGCGCTAAACATAGTGGCGAAAAGAGGAGAAGTGGTTCTGCTTGGTGTTCCCTGGGTCAGAAAAACAGATATTTTTGCCTATGATGCTTTTTATGCAATATTTCATAAATATGCGGTACTCCGCAGCGGCTGGGAATGGGAAGTTCCTATACAGCCGGCCCAATTTAACGGCAGCAGTATGATGGAAAATTTTACGGGAGCGTTGAATTGGCTGAAAGAAGGAAGCATTTCCCCGAAAGGTCTCTATGATATAGCGAAGCCTGCAGATGCAAGTAAAATCTATGACAATTATCTTAAAGGTAAGGCAGCGCACTTGACTACGGTTTTTGACTGGTCCGGTGTTTAGCTTTAGGCAGTTATTTCAAAATGTATTTTTACAGGAGAGGTTATGAAACTTAAAGTCGCCGTTATAACCGGGCACCATATATATGATGTAGTGAATTTTCACAAACTCTGGAATTCAATGTCTGGCGTCGAGCCCTTTATTCAACACATCGAGGATTTCTGTTCCTCCGGCGAGGCTGTACGGGATGCCTATGATTGTATCGTTTTTTATATGATGGTTGTCGGGGAAGTAAAGGATGAAATGCCCTGGTACTGGGGAAAGCCAAAATCGGTGCTGGAGCATCTGGGGTCAAAAAAACAAGGTATAGTAATGCTGCATCATACAGTCTGGGCCTATGAAAAATGGCCATTTTTTTCTAAATTGCTCGGTATGCCTGACAGAAAAGCTTCGGGTTATCACAGGGACCAGAAAATACAAATCAGGATTGTAGACACCAACCATCCGATTACAAAAGGGCTTAAGGATTGGACAATGACAGATGAAACCTACGAAATTACCGAGCCGGGATATGACAGCAAGGTGCTTATAGAGCTGGAGCACCCGCAAAGTATCAAGGCCGGGGCCTGGGTAAGAAAGCATAAAAAGTCGAAAATATTTTGCACGGCTTTGGGTCATGACAATGAAAGCTGGAAAAACGCAAACTTCCGGAAACTTTTAAAACGCGGTGTATTCTGGACGGCCGGCAAGCTCTAAACCGTAAACTTTACAGATAAACGGAGAATTTATTTCCATGGAGAAAAAAATGAGAATTTATGTTACGGCTCTGGTCTTTTGTTTTGGTCTTTTCTTTTCGTCTTACGCAGTAGCGGCTTTTGGCCCGGATATAGATTCAAAACCGGTATTTGAAGAAAATTTTGACAAAATAGACAATACGGTATGGGAAGTAGCAGGCTGGGTTGAAGAAAGTAAAACCTCGCCTACCCGCTGCACAGTTTCAGAGGGCATTTTGAATATGATATTCAAATATGATTTAGCAACCAATAGTAATCTCGGGTCGGCTATTCAAACAAGGAAAACATTTCTTTACGGACGCTGGGAATACAGGGCCAAGCCCTCAAGTATTAAAGGCGTTCTCAACTCTTTTTACACCATAGATTGGGGCGATAAAGGCAGCGGCACCAGACAGGAAATAGATATTGAATTTCTGACATTTCAGTTTGGAGCCGGGAAGGGACAGGTGCATTGTGCCGTTCACGCGGCAGGGAAGAAAAGCTTTGACACCAAACCCGATGTTGAACTGGGTTTTAATCCCTCCGAGGATTTTCATATCTACGGTTTTGAGATTACTCCGGAAAAAATAGAATGGTTTGCTGACAAAAAAGTTATCTGCTCTTACACCTACCAGGGAAATGGTATTAAAATAGATTCCCCTTATATGTTAAAAATGAATTTCTGGTCAAATAAAAATTGGATAAAGGGTCCTCCTCAAAAAGATGTAGATTGCCTATATCAGGTGGACTGGATAAAATTCGACCCTTATAAAGGTAAATAGAAATAAGCAGGCGCTGATCTTTTTTGCCGGCTATTTATGGAGGAAAACTTTCGTGAATATAGAAAACTGGTTTGTATCTTGCCGGATTATTCCGGTTCTTGCGGGTCTGATGTTATTTTTCTGCATGGAGGGGAACGCGATGGCGGAGAATAAAGACCGTACAGAGGTTGTATCTTCTGTATCAAATCAAGGTTGTACCGTTGACAAGTTCGAGGTTTACTCTAAGAGTATGGATAGATATATAAAAGTCGTAGTAACTCTGCCGCCGGAGTATAAGGAAAATGCCGGCAAGAAATACCCTATTCTTTATACCCTGCATGGCAGCGGGGCGCCTTTTGATACTTACAATGAAATGTCGCCGCTGCACAAGGCTTTAAAAAATAAACCAATGATCTTCACCTGCTTTGACGGGGATAGCATGTCAATGTATGTCGATTCACAGTATCCTCAGAAAGATTATTATCGCGGGGCGGGAAAGAAAGGTACGCCAAAACAGCCACCTGCAAAATCCCTTTTTTCGACCTTCTTTTTTGACGAATTTATGCCCTGCGTGGACAAATACTACCATGTAAACACTACTCAGAGGATGATAACCGGCTTTTCCATGGGCGGTTTTGGTTCCTTCCATTATATGCTTACCAAGCCGGAAATGTTCGTATCCATAAGCAGTCAAAGCGGCGCCTTCTCTTCCCTTTTAGAAGCACAGGGAAAGGAATGGATGAGGCCTTTGCTGGGCTCCTTCAGTCAAAACCAGGAAAAATATGAAGCTATCGATTTTTATAACAGGATAAAAAAATACGCGGATAATAAAGCAAAACTGCCTCCCGTGTATTTAACCTGCGGAACTGAAGATTCTCTGATGGAATCAAATGATAAAATGAGCGCTTATCTTGAAAAATACGGTTACTCCTGCGAGTATGTAAAAACTGCAGGTAAACACAACTGGGCGTTCTGGGTGGGCTCAATAGAAGCGGTTGTTGATTTTCATTGGAAAACACTTCCGGAAAATAGTGAAAATAAGTAAGCGTATAAAAAAGTACTTAAATATGCAATGGGTGTGACCTGCCTTAAAATATTGCTGTTTTATCCGGTTGAGAGTTTTAATTGATTTGTTCTTAAACTTTAATAATATTAATAATAAGTAGATTTAACAGAAAACTTAAAAACAATCACAAAGTTTGAGAAATCAATAATAAGGAGTACGAAATGAAAAATCTGATATTTTCTTTGATGATACTGCTTGTTTGTGTCCCTTTAAGTATTGCCGGTGCGAATGAAGCAATAAAGGCCCCTGAGGCAGTTGAGAAGGATCTGCAAATGGTAAAAGGGCCGGAGCAAAACAAAGCGCTTACCAAAGATATTACCGCCTGGGCAAAAAAAGAACCTCTGGTAGCTCTTGCCTGGGTTTCACGCGAATCCCCGAAGGAGTTTAGTAACTTCCTTGGTACACAAGTTATCGTGGCCCTATCGCATTTCAACGGGAAAATCGCCGCTGATTGGCTTATTAAAAACTTTGAGGCGCCCGATTACTGGCGCCTTCATAACTTGATCTTTGCCTGGTCATTATATGGCAACGAAATACAAGCCGCCGATTGGTGCATGAAGGCGCCTGCGGAGGCCCGTTATTTGTCTTTTTTGTCGGTGGGAGACGGATGGTGCGACAAGGATGCGTCAGCCGCGGCAGATTGGGCCTTGAAACTTAAATCGGAAACTGACAGGCTTGGCGCGATCCACGGCGTCACCTTTAAATGGGCACGGAAGGATTTTCCCAAAGTAACCGCCTGGATAAAAGAACTAAAACCTGCGGAGGCCAAATGCGCTGCCAGGGCTATTTTAACGGACTGGAAATTTTGGAAGCTTAGTGACGGTGGTATCAAATACAATGATGCAGCTGCGATAAAAGAATGGATTGATAAATTGCCTTTCAGCGATAAGGAGAAGGAAGAGCTGCTGAAAAGCCCGCCGCTCGATATGCACGGGCGCAATGTAAAGTAATTAGCAGGCTTGCAAGCGCTTCTATTTAATAATTAAGATACTTCTTGTCCGTATTTTACTTTTTAAAAACTGAATTTAGACAAATTTGTCGGAGGCTGGAGACAGACTCCGATAAAAAATTGATAGTTGTTCAAGATATTTTATTGATGGAATATATTGAAAAACTAATGGTGTTGTTGTAAGATATTACAAATCGAAAAAAAAAGAAAGAAAATGTTTATATTTAATATTACGGGTTGAAGGAGAAGTTAAATGAAAGGAATTTCAAAAGAAAAATTGGATATTGTCAGAAAAGGTGCGGTTATACCTGCGTCGCCTCTGGCTGTTACCGCCGACCGGAAGTTTGATAAGCGCCGGCAGGAAGCCCTGATGAGGTATTATGTTGATTCAGGGGCCGGCGGGGTTGCGGTGGGCATGCATTTTACCCAGTTTGAAATCAATAATCCCGGAATAAATCTGTATGAACCTGTTCTATCCGCCTGTGCCTGCGCTTTGGATGATTTTGCGGGGAAACGGAAGAAAACCATAGTGAAGATTGCCGGTTTTAACGGTTCAACCGAAAAGGCCAGGAAGCAGGCGGAAATTGCAGTTAAACTCGGCTATGATTTTGGAATTGTATCCATGGGCAGTTTTAAAGGGGCCATGCTGCAGGATATGGTTTATCATATTAAAGAGTTGTCGCGTATCATCCCGCTTTTTGGTTTCTATCTGCTTACCGGGGTGGGAGGGGTCGTTCTTCCGTACAGGTTTTGGCGGGAAATAGTAGAAATAGACAATGTATATGGAATTAAAATAGCGCCTTTCAACAGGTATTTTACTCTTGATGTCTGCCGGGCCGTGGTTGATGCCGGAAAAGAGGACAAAATTACGCTGTATACCGGCAACGATGAAAGCATTGTGCATGACCTTTTAACTCCGTTCCGGTTTGTAGTGAATGGAAAAGAAAAAACCGTTAGAATAAAAGGCGGGATACTCGGTTTTTGGGCCTGCTGGACAAGTAAAGCAGTTGAGCTCTTGAATGAGATACACCGTCTTGTGGATGAAAACCGGAGTATTCCACCGGAACTTTTGACGCTTGCGGCCCAGTTAACCGATGCCAATGCCGCGCTTTTCGATCCGATTCACGATTATGCCGGGAGCATCCCCGGGGTAAACGAAATTTTGCGCCGGCAAGGGATAATGGAAAATAATCACACACTTAAATATGACGAGGTATTGTCGCCGGGCCAGCTGGCTGAGATTGACAGGGTGACAAAAGCCTATCCGCATTTACAAGATGATGCTTTTGTGGAAAAAAATCTGCATAAATGGCTGAAAGCTTAAGATCGGGTAGTGTCAAACAGGACATTACAAAATGAAGAAAAATTTAGTAAGTAATCTTTTTCTGTTTTAACTTTTTTAATTTATAAGCACTGATATTTTATTGCTCTATTTTTAATTGTTTAATCAGTCCACCTACGGTGAGATCTCGCCTTAAGGCGGACAATCAGTAATTGGAATGGGAGGAGTTTTGGAAAAAATAACTGTTTTAGATAAAGTAAAGCTGCCGGAATATATTGAGGATGTGAAAACTCTGGACGATCTTTTATCAATGCCTTCGCAAGGGTTAGTGGATGATTTTTCACGCCTGGACGGGGATATTATGATTCTGGGTGTGGGCGGAAAAGTAGGGCCGACCCTGGCAAGAATGGCAAAACGGGCGGCGCCGGGCAAACGGGTCATAGGCGTGGCGCGATTTTCGGAGCAGGGCGTAAAAGAAGCTCTGGAGTCCGCCGGGGTGGAAACTATCCGCTGCGATCTGCTCAACCGGGAAAGTGTCGCAAAATTGCCTGATGTAAAAAATATAATATTTATGGCCGGAAAAAAATTCGGCACCGCCGGTCAGGAGCCCTTTACCTGGGCTATGAATGTGGTGGCGCCTGCTATTATTGGAGAGCGGTTTTGTAATATACGGTTTGTTGCGTTCTCCACGCTTTGTGTTTATCCGTTTGTTTCCGTGGCCGGGCGCGGCAGTGCGCCTGAGACTCATCCGCCGACACCGCTGGGCGAGTATGCGAACTCGTGCGTGGGCCGCGAAAGGGTGTTTCAGTATTTTTCTTCTATCAACAAAAATCCCGGCATACTGGTACGCCTCAATTATGCTATTGATTTACACTACGGAGCACTGCAGGACATTGCGCTTAAGGTCCTTAACGGAGAAGCGATAGATATCCGGACCGGAATCGCGAATGTAATATGGCAGGGAGATTCGACAAATCATATCCTGCGCTGCCTGCTGCATGGGACCGTACCGGCCCGGGCTATTAATATCGGCGCGGAAAAACCGGCGGCGGTTCGCTATGTAGCCAACGAATTTGCCAAAATCTTCGGCAAAGAAGCGGTATTCAGCGGAGTAGAACAGCCTATGGCCTGGCATAATGATACTTCTGAAGCAATGAGGTTGTTTGGGAAGCCGCGGGTTGATCTGGACACAATGATCCGCTGGAATGCCCGCTGGCTGCAGAAAGGCGGGACTGTTTATCATAAACCAACCCACTATGAACAGCGTGAAGGTGTTTTCTAATTTAACCTGCCGGTTGTGTCTTATTGTTTCGATAGAATGTCTTAAATGATAAGGAAAATATTTTAAAGGAGAGCGAAAATGAAGACAGTAATTAAAACGGGCATGGGCTTAACCCGGATTCTTACGGTGTTTACGGTCTTTATGCTTGTTTTGGTTTTTGGCGCAAATATATTCGCGGAAAATAAGTCCGGGGAAAAAGCAACTCCGTTTGACTACGATTATTTTAAATTGCGCGAGGGTTTGAAGAATAGCAGGGTAAAATTTGAGGTTGAGAAAAAAGGCAGGGTGGTATTTTTTTCCGGTACAATTACCCAGTATTCGGGCTTTCGCTCGTTAGTTGAGGCAGATTTAAAGAAAAGATTTCCAAATACAAAGTTTGATTTTGTATCTTCCGGTGCCTATGGAATTGGTACGCGTTATAGTCCATTCCGCTTTACCAGGGATCTTTTAAAAGATGGGCCGGTAGATCTTCTTTTTGTCGATGCGGCGTTCGATGCTTATTTTGTGCGCTATACGCCGGAGGAATGCATCCTTGGAATGGAGGGAGTTGTCCGTCAGGCAAGAATCTTAAATCCCAATATGGATATAATTATGATGCATATCGGCGGCGAGGAATTTACTTCGGAAATCAATTCCGGCAAGATACCTTTCCCGATTGAAGCTCATGAGAGTGTAGCGGAATACTACGGCGTGGCTTCTCTTGACCTTGCAAAGGAAGTGGCGGACAGGATTAACGCTAAAGAATTTACCTGGAAGAAAGATCTTTTAAGTATCCATCTTTCTCAGTTCGGGCAGGAACTTTACGCGAAAGCTATGGGCCGGCTGTTTGATGCCGCGTGGAAAAAACCGTTGTCTGCCGGCGCTGGACTCAGCCCGTATAAATTTCCGGAAAAACCGCTTAATGAAAATAGTTATTTTAAAGGAAAAATTGTCAACATAAAAGAGGTTTTACCGGGCGAGGGTTTTAGCTTTGTTGAAAACTGGAAGGTCGGGGATAAAAAAGGGACAATAGTGGAGGGGCCTTTTCTCTTTTCCGAAAAATCCGGGTCAACTTTTAAATTAAAGTTCGAAGGAACCGCAGTTGGTGTTCTTGCCGCCACGAGTCCTGACGGAGGCACTATTGAATTCAGTATTGACGGCGCAGCCTCCGCCTCTCTCCTTACTTTCTACACGGGATGGAACGGCCGGTTTCAGGCGTTTGTTTTGAAATCGGGTCTGGTGCAGGGTAAACATGAGCTGGTGGTAAAGGTGTCTGAAAAAGCAGGGAAGAATTTCTTAGAGAAAAAAGGTAATGGAAGTGTCGTCCGGATCAAGGAGTTCCTTGTAAACTGATATAGATTTAAGGGAAAGCATGATGGGAGTTTTTTTATATGACGGATAACGGCTATATGAACAAAAATGAAGATGCTATTAAAAAAAACAGGAAAGCCGTAAAATGGTCTCCCCGTGTTTCCAAAGATAAACTTGCAAGATTATACAAAAGCACCTGCCAGGGAATATGGGATGAACAACTAATCGATGATGTCGGGATAACCCTTTACCTGCGTTGCCGGGATATAGTCAATATTCATCGGGCCCAAACCGAGCGCAAGGTGACCTGTCCCGACTGCCTGGATACCGGGACCGTAACTTATGTTACCCGCGAAAAAAATGCCCTTTCCCCCATGAAATGTACAGTTTGCGGCTGGACGATGATCTGGCCGGACTATCACCGGACCTTTCAAAGGCGCCAGCTTAATCCGGGCGGCGCGGTTAAATACTTTGCGGATTTTATAAGGAATTATGAGAAGGCCCGCGCGCCAAAAGACAAAATGCTTGCTATTGACCTGGTAATACATGAATTTCATTATTCCATACGGGAATTACCGGAGCAACCGGCAAGGGCCGCGGGCGTGAATCTCATAGACGGAAAACTTACAGATGTGATAGCTTTCCTCGACAATCTGGGTGAAATGGAATTGCCGGGTACTTTCCGCGATCAGTACAAAGTCTGGCGCGAAAAACAAAATACCATAAATTGGGATGAGATAAAAATACGCAGAGCAAACCAGAAGTAGTATTAATCAGGGACAGTTTTAAAAAACCAATAATAATAGGACAAAATGAAAAACTTGATATTTTTTTTGATGATAGTTCTGGTTTGCGCTCCTTTAAGTATTGCCGGTACTAGTGAGACAACAAAGATCCCTGAGGCAGTTGAGAAGGACCTGCAAATGTCAAAAGGGCCGGAGCAAAACAAAGCCCTTACCAAAGATATTGCGGACTGGGTGAAAAAAGAGCCTCTGGTGGTCCTTTCCTGGGCCTCGCGTGAGGCGTCCAAGGAATTGAGTAACTTCATCGGGCCTCAGGTTCTAAGAGCTCTCGTTCCTGTAAACGGGGAAGTTGCAGCTGATTGGCTGATTAAAAACTTTGGCCCGCCGGACTACTGGCGCCTCCATCAATTGCTTCTTTATTGGTCACAATTTGGCGGCCATCCGGAAGCCGTGGTCTGGTGTCTGAAGGCTCCTGCGGAGGTCCGTTATATGTCAATTTTTTCGGTGGGAGACGGATTGTGCCGCAAGAACCCGCCAGCCGCGGCAGATTGGGCATTAAAACTTAAAGCGGAAAAGAGGGACAGGTTGGCGGCCGTTCATGGGGTAATTCTTATGTGGGCGCGGGGAGATTTTGCCAAAGCCACTGAGTGGATAAAAAATCTGGAACCTGCGGAGGCCAAATTCGCAACAGTGGTCATGCTGTCAGAATGGAAAAATAATAAAGAGGCTAAGGGCAATGATGTAACTGCCAAAAAAAAATGGCTAGAACAATTGCCTTTCAGCGACACTGAAAAGGAAGAGTTATTAAAAAGCCCGCCATTTGATACATACGGACGTAATGTAAAGTAATTCACAAAATAGCCTGCCCCTTTCTTCGAAGGAAGCGGAAAATTGATGCAGGAAAAGATGAATCTTATGAAAAACATAAAAAGCGTTGCAGTAATAGTGTGCTGCTAACCGGAGATACTCATTGCCGAATTTTCCAATTACTGACGGTGCGTATCAGGCAGTATACGGAGGAGGCGGTGGAGATGCTATTATTGTCAGATTATCGGCAGATTTCAGCCGCTTGCTTTACTCAACCTTCATGGGTGGAAGTGCGTTTGATGCCGCTAAAGCAGGTTTTTTAGACGGGAATGGAAATATTTATATAACGGGAGCCTCAGACGGACCCGGATGGCCTGTTAAAAATGCTTATCAAGCGGAGTTCGCGGGTAGTTCAACCAAGGCACTTTATGGCAGCGGAGATTTGATTTTAGCTAAATTCAAACCTATTGCAATGCCGGATTTTACAAAATAAAAAAAGTCTTATAGGGTTACTTGATCCCCGCTTGTTTGATTGCAAAAGTCGTTCCTAATGGACGAGTGCTTTAATCTAATATATTGCTATAAATTGGTGAAGTTAAATAGGGATTATTTTAAGTATAGAAATATATAAAAGCAGTTAGTACGGGAAAGAAGCCGTTGTTAGGATAAAATCTTTGTTGAGCTCTTATGGAGGAGAGTAAAATATATCAAGAGACAAAGTACCCTCATCTTAAAGGGACAGGGTACAAGGCACAAAGTACGAAGTACGAGGGAAAAGGAATCTGATCAAAAGCTGATGAAAAGGAGATGAATTACATGAAAATTATGATATTGACCACCAGCCCGAATAAAGACGGGTTAACAGAAGCTTGCGGGAAGGCGGCAAAGAAAATAATTGAGCAGAATAAAGCAGAAGCTGTTTTGGTAAGATTAAACGACCTGCAAATATCTGCCTGTAGAGCCTGTAATGACGGCTTTGGGAGTTGTAATAAAACAGCGGCTTGCCAGACAATTGATGATTTTCAAGGAGTCCAAAAATTGTTCGGTGAAGCCGGCGGTTACATAATAATAACCCCGGTATATTGCGGTGAAATGAGTGAATCTCTGAAAACATTTTTTGACAGGTTAAGAAGGTGCGAGGCCTTCGCTAAAGCAGGGAAAAGTAAGCTTCAGGAAAAACCCTACCTGGCGATAGCCGCAGCCGGCGGCAGCGGGAACGGTACGGTTTTCTGTCTTTCTTCCATGGAAAGGGTCCTCAATATGATGAAAGCGTCAAGGTTTGACCTTTTGGGTATAACAAAGAAAAATAAAGAATATATGCTCAAGGCAATCGAAGCCGCTACCGAAATGATGTTGAAATAAATATTATTTATTGTATAATAAGTTCTCTATTAATTGACCAATACAGAGGCCGCAGGTTAGAGTTATAGAAATAGGAGATTTTGGTTATGAACATTAAGGTTCTAATGCTCTGTGCCGTATTCGTTTTCTCCTGTCTTGCCGGGGAGGTGGAAATTATCAAAGATGTTGTTTTTGGCAAGGGCGTTACAGGCAGTAAAGAAATTGAACTTAAACTTGATATTGCCCGGCCCAAAGGGAAAAGCGACAAACCCCTTCCGGTGGTCGTCCTGATATTCGGCGGCGGCTGGGGTTATGGCAGCAAAGAAAGCTGGGAAAACGACCTGAAAACATTTGCGAAAAACGGTTATTTTTGCATCGCTATCAATTACCGCCTGGCACCAAAATATAAATTTCCTGCCCAGATAGAGGATTGCAAATGCGCCGTCCGTTTTCTCCGGGCTAAAGCAAAAGAGTACAATATAGATCCTGACCTTATTGCCTGTATGGGCTATTCGGCCGGCGGCCATTTAAGCGCTTTGATGGGAACTTCCGGTGGAGTCAAGGAGCTTGAGGGGACAGGAGGCTGGGCGGAATATTCAAGCAATATACAAGCGGTTATTGACTACTGCGGGCCTACTGACATCTGGAAATTGAAGAGCGGAAGTAAAGATCTAAATGAAATGCTGGTTAACTTCATAGGTAAACGCGCTTTAGCGGATAAGGAAAAAGTTCAACTGGCAAGCCCGGTTTATTATGCCGGCAAAAATAATCCGCCTTTTCTTATTATTCACGGAGAAAAGGATCCGTTGGTGCCGGTAAGCCAGGCCCGGGACTTGGAAGCGGTATTGAAAGCCGCCGGGGTGGAGGTTGTATTAACGGTGGATCCTAACGGGGTGCATGGCGGTTATGATGTGGTAACTGCTGCATTGGATTTTCTGGGTAAACATTTTAAAGCCCGTTGAAAAAATAGGAAATACTGTTGGATGTCAGGTCGAAAATAAATATTAAACAAGTTTACTAAAAAAAAGGAGTCACAAAATGAGGATAGGTCGTTTCAGCAGTGAGATCTTGGCGGCATTTTTATTATTCGGGGTATTGGGAACAATTTCTTTGGCGGAGGTGTCGAATATGCCGGGAAGCGACAAAGAAAGGATTAAGCTGGAATCCGAAGCTTCCGGCGAAGGCTGCACGATAGATAGTTTTAGTATATTTTCAAAAAGCATGGAAAGAGAAATAAGGGTGGTTGTTATTCTTCCTCCGGAGTACAAGACCAATCCCGGGAAGAAATATCCCATTCTCTATACCCTGCACGGCGGGGGCGCGCCTTACGACACTTACAGTAAAATGTCACCGCTGCGAAACGCTCTAAAAACAAAACCGATGATAGTTACCTGTTTTGACGGAGACCGGGGCTCCTGGTTTGTTGATTCTCCTTATCTTCAGAAGCCGAAGAATTACAG
>CAIYPD010000035.1 GCA_903928075.1 Candidatus Firestoneibacteriota bacterium | reverse complement strand
CAAACTCTGGCCTTAATTGACAAAAAAGTCCCGGGTTACGAGGTTCTTGACCTGGCAACGGGTTCCGGAGTTCTTGCCATAACAATTAAAAAAAAGTTCCCTTTTATAAAGATGACCGCCTCGGATATTTCCGTGAAGGCTTTAGCCGTTGCAAAAGAAAATGCCGCAAATCACGGAGTCATTGGGGGGATAACTTTTCTTGAAAGCGACGTATTTAAAAGTATTAAGAAGGGAAAAAAATTTCATCTGATAGTCAGTAACCCGCCTTATGTGCCCAAAGAAGAAATGAAGATGCTTATGGATGATGTAAGGATTTATGAACCAAAGACTGCGCTTGACGGGGGAAAAGAGGGGTTGCGGTTTTATAAGGAAATAATTAAAAAAGCGCCTTCATATCTTCTTTCAAACGGATATTTGGCTCTCGAAATCGGATTTGGCCAGGCGGAAAATATAAGAAACCTGTTTAATGAAAGCGGCAAATTTGATATATTAAAGCTGGTTAGAGATTATGCTGCCATAGAAAGAGTGCTTATTGCCAGGGTGAAAAATGGATAAGTTTATAATCGAGGGTGGTTATAGTTTAAGGGGAGCGGTCAAGATTTCCGGAAGTAAAAATGCGGCGCTTCCGATTATGGCCGCGACGCTTCTATTGGATAAAGACTGCGTGCTTAATAATATTCCGCATTTGAATGATACGCTGGTAATGAATAAACTGGTAAATATTCTCGGAGGTAAAGTTTCCTTTGAAGGTAACACGGTTCGGACGGCAAATAAAAAAATAAAGGAATTTAAAGCGCCTTATGATCTGGTAAAGACCATGAGGGCTTCCGTATATGTGATGGGCGCGCTTCTGGGCCGCTTTAACAAGGCGGAGGTAGCCTTACCCGGAGGTTGTATTATAGGGGAACGCCCTATCAACCTGCATCTAATGGGTTTTGAAAAGCTGGGCGCCAAAATAACAATTGAACACGGATATATAAAAGCCCGGGCAAAAAAACTTAGAGGCGCCGATATTTACCTGGATACGGTAAGTGTCGGAGCTACGGCCAATATTTTGATGGCTGCCGTCTATGCGCAGGGTGAAACTATAATAAGAAATGCCGCGCAGGAACCTCATATTGTCGATCTTTCCAACTTTTTGAACAAAATGGGGGCTAAAATAAGCGGGCAGGGAACAAACACGATAAAGCTCACCGGCGTTACTTCCTTAAAAGGAGGAGCATACAGTGTTATCTCCGATTATATTGAAGCAGGTACTTTTATGGTGGCGGCGGCAATAACCAACGGAAAGATAGAGCTGCAAAACGCGCCGGCAGATAACCTGGAAGCAATTAAAGATAATCTTAAAGATACCGGTTCAGAAGTAAAAATAAAAAATAAATTAATAATTGTAAAAGGTTCAAAGATACCCAAACCTTCAAAGATTGATACTGCTCCCTATCCCGGCTTTCCCACGGACATGCAGGCTCAATGGATGGCTCTAATGTCTGTCTCTTCCGGTACCAGCATTATAAACGAAACAATATGGGAAAAGCGCTTTATGCATGTGCCCGAGCTTAACCGCATGGGGGCAGATATCGCCACAAAGGGCAATACGGCCGTTGTAAAAGGCGTTAAAGGCCTCTCAGGAGCCCCGGTAATGGTCTCTGACTTAAGAGCCGGCGCCTCGCTGGTCCTGGCAGGGTTAAGAGCTAAAGGCACAACCGAAATATCCCGCATTTACCATCTTGATAGAGGTTATGAAAAGATAGAAAAGAAACTTGAAGCCCTGGGTGCAAAGATCAGGCGTTTCAAATAAGACCGCTAAAATATTTAGCCTGTCTCATTAGCAGGAAAAAATCAAGTGAAACTCCACGCCCTCACGGACATGGCGTCTTTTTAACTTGTGTTATCACCCAAGCCAAAGGAGTATCCTCCTTTGGAATCCTCTTATGAGAAGAGGCGACATTTATCGCGGTTTTTTTCCGCCTTAGGCGGACAATTACCCGCCAAGCTTAAGGGCGGGCATCCACGGGCTCGAACGCCCATGGTTTTCAAAATCGCCGGCATAATAAAAAAGCCCTCTAAATTTTCATTTAGAGGGCTTTTTTCTTTCCGGAACGATTCCTATTTGCTGCCTTTATAGGGATAGAACTTTATCCAGTCGACCAGGTAAACGCAGTCAAGGTCGGCTTGAGGAGGTCCTTTTATCCAGTTTTTTTGAGACCAGAAGTTTAACTTTAATGTGTACGGTGAATTAATTTTTATTGTGCCTGAACTGTAATTGTAGGTATAAAGAATTTTATCATCTGCAAACCAGTCAATCTTTTCAGGTGTAATCTCAAAACCATAGACATGAAAGTCTTCAGAGGGATTAAAATTGAGGGCTACGCCTTTCTCGGGTCCGACGCTTTTTAAGCCGGCGGCATGAACGGCATATTGAACCCTGCCCGAGCCTTTCTGGAACTCATAGGTTAAAAACTCAATATCTATTTCCTGTTTGGTCCCGCTGCCTTTGTCGCCCCAGTCTATAGTGTAAAAAGAATTGAGGACTCCTTTAACTGAGGAAGGCTTGGCCCTGAATTCCCACCGGCCGTAAAGAAATTTCTTCTTGGTTTCTATGGCTGAACTTAGATTAGTTTTGCTTGTCCCGTCATATCTGAAGAGCATATTCAAAAAACCATCCTTGGCAAAGCAGCGTTCGGGTGAGGTTTGACCGCCATGCTCCTTCCAGCCTGCCACATCCCAAACTGTATTGTCTATTTTGTCAAAATTCTCTTCAAAGGCAGGAACCGGGTCTATATCCGGTCCAAAGGCGGCGGTAAAAGGTGAGGAGAAAAGTAACAACGAACTTAAAGCAATAACCGAAACTTTAATTTCCATTATCCCTCCGGTCTCTATTTGATTCTATAATTAGAGTATAAGAAAAACTCACTTTAAGCGCCACAGTAAATAAATTTTTCCGGTTTTTATTTCGTTTTTTCCTTCATAGGATAGAATTTAATCCAGTCAATCTGATAGATACAATCTGTATCAGCTTTTGGCGGGCCTTTTACCCAGCCGGAATCCCCGCGGGTGTTTAGTTTTAGCAGATAAGGAGAATTGATTTTAATATCATTGCCGCTATATTTGTAGGTATAAATTACTTTGCCGTCTGCGAGCCATTCTATCTTTTCCGGGGTAATCTCAAAACCGTAGACATGAAAATCTGCAGAGGCGTTAAAGCCCAGATCTATGTCCGGTGAAGTGCTGGTACTTTTTTTACCTGCCATATGTACAGCTAAGTGAACTTTGTTTTTTGCGATGGTAAGAAATTCTATATCTATTTCCTGTTTGGTCCCTTTACCTTCCGCACCCCAGTCAATGGTATAAAAGGAATTTAATACGCCTTTTTCAGAAGCTATCTTGGCTCTAAATTCCCAGCGGCCGTAAAGGAATTCTTTTTTTGACTGGAGAGCCGAACTGAGAACTGTTTTGGATGCTCCGTCATATCTTAAAACCATATTTAAAATGCCGTCTTTTAAGACAAGGCGGTCAGGCGAAAGTTCTCCCTTATGTTCTTTCCAGGTCCCTAATTTCCAGACCGTTTCATCCAATTTGTCTTTGTCGAAATTTTCCTCAAAAACCGGAGTTTTGTCTATATCCGGACCAAAAGCAGCGATTGCGTGGGACGAAAAGCAAAAGCAAAAACAGAGCATTAGTGCAAGTACTTTAGATTTCATATCTCCTCCAAATATTTAGATTTTACTGCTTCTTATTTGCATGAATATTATACTATGAAAGAGCACTGATTTAAAGAAAAATGGGCAAAAATGGACAGATTGTGGATAGAGAAATCCGTACCTTTTAGTATCCTCCGGTATAGAATCCATTTTATCAGGGAATATGCTATAACCCTGCCTGTATTTGAATACTGATTTGAAACATAACTAAAAAACCGCACGGTTGGTTAGAAAATCTATTAGTTTATGATATCTTTTTGTCAAATTCCTTTGAAATATTGTTCTGTAATGTGTTATTATTAAAGACATAGAGGTCATTATGAAAATGTTCCGTTATTATGACATAAAGGAAAAGAAGGCGCTTAAATATTTTCTTGAAAGCTCCGGAACCGGCGGAAAGAATATTTCAGAAATTGCCGGGACAATAATTAAGGTGGTAAGAAAAGAAGGCGATAAAGGTTTGTTTTTTTATTCCAGGAAATTTGATAATTTTGCCGTAAATAAAAATAATATTAGAGTAAAAGAAAAAGAAATTTCTGCAGCATTCAGGAACGTTCCCGGGAATGTTATCGAGGCGCTAAAAACCGCTAAAAAAAACATTGAAAGTTATCATAAAAAGCAGTTCAACAGAGGTTTTACTTTCAAGACTGCCTATGGCCGTCTTGCCTTGAGAGCCCTTCCGGTGGAATCTGCCGGTGTTTATATCCCCGGAGGTAAAGCCGCTTACCCTTCTTCGGTGCTTATGAATGTAATACCTGCCGGAATTGCGGGAGTCCCGCGCGTTGTAATTTGTACCCCGGCGGTAAACGGTAAAATAAAACCGGTAATACTTGCGGCGGCAAAAATATGCGGGGTTAACGAAATCTATAAGATCGGCGGCGCCCAGGCTATAGCGGCGCTTGCTTACGGTACAAAATCCGTGCAGCCGGTAGTGAAGATTACGGGGCCCGGCAATGCTTATGTCGCTGCAGCCAAGCAACTGATATTCGGAAAGGCCGGTATAGACAGTATTGCAGGCCCGTCAGAAGTATTAATTGTTGCCGATCAGGGAAATAATCCCGAATATGCGGCTGCGGATATGCTGGCCCAGGCTGAGCACGATGAGGATGCCAGGAGCATACTCGTTACTGATTCAATGATTTTCGCCGGCAAGGTTTTGATGTTTCTTTCTTTGCAAAAAAGCCTGCTGGCCAGAAAAAATATTATTCTAAAGTCGCTTGATAACAGTTTTGTTGTTGTGGTAAAATCTTTGAAAGATGCAGTAGAAATCAGCAATAATATAGCACCCGAGCATCTTGAACTATTTGCCAAAGAGGCCGTAAAGGACATAAAGCTTTATACAAATGCGGGCGCGGTATTTATAGGGGAAAACAGCCCTGTGGCTGCGGGAGATTATATTGCCGGGACAAATCATGTGCTGCCTACAGGCGGGGCTGCTAAATATTCTTCGCCTCTGGGTGTTTACGATTTTATGAAGTTTCAAAGTACGGTCGAAATAACTAAAAATGGTCTGGCGGGGCTTAGAACCAAACTAAAACTGCTGGCGCTGGCTGAAGGTTTGGACGGTCATGCGCACAGTGCGGAGATAAGGAATACGGATGCTTAGAGGTTTGGATGTTTAGAGGGTCAGCAAAGGCAAAGAAAGAAAAACTGAAATATAACAAATGGTAGTTTCAAATAGAACATGAAAAAAATGGAGAAAATGTTAGTTTAAAAATCAACGGAATCCAAAAGCTTTTGCATCTGACTTTCAAAAGTGTAAGTATTAGATGTTTAGGCATCCGCCAACGCTTTGTGGCGGAAGTGGAATCGCTATATAGCGGGAGAGGATTATGAAAAAGAGAATTAAAAATTATAAAAGAGTTACAAAGGAAACTAATATTGAACTTGAGCTTTGTCTTGACGGCGCCGGTATCTACAAAATAGATACGGGGGTTGTTTTCTTTGATCATATGTTAACGCACATTGCGAAGCACGGAGGTTTTAATCTCAACCTTAAAGCCAAAGGTGATGGTATTCCGGATCTGCATCATTTGATAGAAGATGTCGGGATTGCTCTGGGCGAGGCTTTTAACGGCGCGCTGGGCGACAAAAATAACATTAACCGCTACGGTTTTGCTTCCTGTCCCATGGACGAGGCGCAGGTTTCTGTTTCTCTGGATTTTTCCGGCAGGCCGTTTTTGGTTTACGCGCTCCCTCTCAACCGAAAAAAAGTCGGCGCTATTGACGAAGAAACGGTTGAAGAATTCTTTAAAGCGTTTGCAGGCAGCGCGGCCGCGACTTTGCATATACATACAATTTGCGGTAAAAATCCGCACCATATCGTAGAGAGCGCTTTTAAATCTTTCGGCAGGGCATTAAAAGAAGCGGTGAAGTTCGGAACCAAGGGAATACCTTCCACAAAAGGGATTCTGTGAAAAAGAAATATATTGCAGTCGTGGATTACGGCATGGGTAATCTCATGAGTGTGTCTAAGGCTTTTGCCGGATTTTTTCCCGATGTGCGCGTCACCAACAGTAAAAGAGTTCTTAACAACGCAGATGCGGTGGTTCTGCCCGGAGTAGGAGCTTTTGAAGATGCGGTCAAGAACCTAGAAAAAATCGGGATTAAGAAAAATCTAATAACCAATATTACCTCGGGAAAACCTTTTTTCGGCATCTGCCTGGGCTTGCAGCTCCTTTTTTCACGGAGTGAAGAGAACGGAAGTTTTTTTGGTTTGGACATTATCAAAGGAACCGTTAAAAGATTTCCCAGGAAAGTGGAACTCAAAATACCTCAAATCGGCTGGAATAAAATATTCATAAAGAAAAACACACCTTTACTTAAAGGTATCGAGGAAGGCTCTTTTGTATATTTTGTTCACTCATATTTCGGAGAACCTCTTGATAAAAGTATTGTCTGCACTGAAACGGTTTACGGGGTCAAATTTGCCTCTTCTGTTTGTCTTAATAATGTTTTTGCTTCACAATATCATCCGGAGAAAAGCCAGCGGGTGGGCTTGAAAATTATAAAAAATTTTGTGGAGCTGATAAAATGATGATAATACCGGCAATAGACATAAGAAGGGGCAGGTGTATAAGACTGGCGCAGGGGAATGTCCGCGATGAGACCGTTTATTCCGAACAGCCGGAAT
>CAIYPD010000034.1 GCA_903928075.1 Candidatus Firestoneibacteriota bacterium | reverse complement strand
GGCTACGGTCCATTTCTCGCCGTCTGGTTTGGTCCGGCGGGCCAGAACTTCACCACCAATATCAATCAGGTAAGATTGTATTCCTTTTGAATCCAGGAAAGAAGCAACAACGTCAGTTGAATAACCTTGGGCAATTGCATTTAACCCAGATTCCGCAATAGAAATATTCAGTAAATTCATGCCAAGAAATCCTAATGCGTAGCAATAGAGAAAAATAGCCTATGGAATTTGATATAGCCTATACCAGCAAAGAGATTACGCCATGGGGCGGAATGGTTTTTTTGAAGCAAATGTTGCAAAATATTGGCTTTCGGGAGTTGATTGAAAACAATCCGGATCTGCCGGTTTCATGTTCAAATCGCGGATATAAAACTCCTGTCATTATCGAAAGCTTTATTACCAGTATTTGGTGTGGAGCCAACCGTTTTTTGCATACCGAAGTCACTCGGCATGATGCAGCGCTGGGAAAGATTTTTGAATGGGCGCATACACCCGGACAAGATACCTATAAACGTTTTTTCTCAAAATTCACTCAAACAACAAACCAAAAAGTAAGCGATTATTTTTACTCATGGATTTTTGATAATGTTAAGTTTGACAACTTCACCTTGGATATTGATTCATCGGTAATGACCCGGTATGGCGAACAGGAAGGTGCTAAAAAAGGCTATAATCCGGCTAAGAAAGGCAGAGCAAGCCATCATCCACTGATTGCATTTATTGCTGATGTTAAGCTGGTTGCCAATATGTGGTTACGAAGCGGGAATACCTCATCGGCCAATAATTTTCTTTCTTTTTTAGAAGACACTTTATCAAAACTTAAAAACAAAACTATTGGGCTGATACGCCTGGATAGTGGTTTTTTTCAATCAGAAATACTGAGTTATCTGGAAGAAAAAGTGATGGATTATGTTGTAGCTGTGAAGTTTACCCATCCCATTCAACACCTGATACATGACTGTAAAAATTGGGTGATATTAGATACAGGAGTAGAAATCTGTGAGCAGATTTATCAAAGCAAATCCTGGGAAAAGCCACGAAGAATAGTGATAGTCCGACAAAAAATAAAAGATCGACCACAAGCTACAGGTAAGCAACTAAGCTTATTCCCCGAAGAAGAAATTTACCGGAACTATCGATACTCAGCCTATGTAACCAATTTGAAATTACCAGCCCCTGAGGTTTGGCGTCTATACCGGGGACGAGGTGATGCCGAAAACAGAATCAAGGAATTAAAATATGATTTTGGATTTGACAGTTTTAATCTAAATAGCTTCTATGCCACAGAAGCAGCTTTAACTTTTGCTATGATTGCTTACAATTTAATGTCTCTCTTCAGGATGTTTGTCTTGCAGGAGAAAACGCAAAAAACATTATCAACCCTCCGCTACAGAACCTTTGCAATAGGCGCTTATTTTGAAAAAGTAAATGGAAAACTGGTTCTCAAAATCGCACTCAATAAAAAACGACGAGCGTGGTTCTCCGGTTTATGGAACTCTTCAAAAGAGTATTCCTTCCCTTTTCAATTACCTATTGCGTAATCTGGGTTTAACGAAGATTCCATGCGGTTTTGCGATCTTTGCTGTTACCGGTTTGGTAATAATATAGAAATTATTCCTGTCTGGTAGTACAAAACCTCATTTCTTTTGTTTAGTAAATTACCAGACTATCATTCTATAATTATTGGC
>CAIYPD010000033.1 GCA_903928075.1 Candidatus Firestoneibacteriota bacterium | reverse complement strand
CAAAATCAGGATAGTCTAACTTTTGACAATTACTAAGACACTCGTCAAGATTACTATTCCACTCTTTCACAGGAATTATTATGGAAACACGCCTTATAGCCATTGATTCTGTGCTCTCCAAGTTAAATAAATTATAAGACTTAAACTTGAAACTCGAAAAAACCACAAACTAAACAAAAACCAGAAGAGGACCAAAACAATTACACCTTACTTTGTTGTACTTTAGTTCTTCTATGCAACTGTGCTTGATTTTTTTTGCCAACCATCCAAGCATCCGTTTCACTTCTCATCATAATATCTGAGTATATACATCCTATAATAAATCGCCATAGTATCAAACCAGGTCCAATAGATAGAAGATAAGTTTACACTCCCGATCTTCTCTTTCAAATGAAGAACCACCGGGGCTTCACCTATTTTAAAACCATAATGATGGGCAATAAGAAGTAATTCCAGATCATAAGCGTATCTTCTGACCAGCATCTTAGGAAAAACTTTCTTAAGAACTTCTGTCTTAAAAAGCTTTATCCCTGTTTGGGTGTCCCTGAGAGGGAGCCCAAAAAGCAGCCTTACAAGGAAAAAGTACACTGAACTGACCAGACGCCTGTGCCAGGGATATTCTATCCTGGAATCAGGGTGTCTCTTGGAACCTATGACAACATCAACTTCTCTTAATTCCATGATATCATAAAGAGTTTGGATCTGCCCGGGATGCAATTCCAGATCCGCATCAAGAAAAAGCACCATGTCGCCGGAAACATGCTTAAAACCATTTTTCAAACTATACCCTTTCCCATGATTCTTAGTATTCTTAACAACTATTAAACGCGAGTTTCCTTTGGCGGCTTTTCTTGCCTCATTTAAAGTATTATCTTTACTTCCATCATCCACTACAATTATTTCATGCTTAATACCCAACTCATCGAAAGTTCTCTGTGTTTCTTTAATATTCACATATATATGATGTCCTTCATTATATGAAGGCATTATTATGGATATTTTTCCTTTATAGACTCGCATTTGTTTTATTTTTATCTCCGTTTAGAGAACAGTATAAATTGAATAAAACAATACAAATACTGCTTATAATCATTATTATTATGACTTGCCTTAGAGAATCATGGAACCATGAAATAAAACCTATTTGAGCTATGCTTAGAATAATTGTACCATAAATAAATTTAAAATTGTTTATAGAAAGTTGATAAACACTCATTATATTGTATAGTGAATACATAGTCATTACAATCGCCAAAGGTCCGAGTAAACTTTCACTTCCCAAAAACTTCTCTCCAAAGAATACCCTGGTAAAGACAGCTGAAAGAGAAAATGCTCCTAAAATAAAGATCAAACCGGCACCCAAAACAACACCAATACTTGTTAAGAGTATTTTCTTAGTATCCAGGTTTTTCGCATGCAAGGCAGCCGCTTTAGGAAATATCATAATCGGGATTATCCCCGTCAGAAACATAACTATTTTGGATAATGTTTCAGCACCGGCATACATCCCCGCCTGCTCAGGAGAAAAGTAATGCTTTACTAAAATCATTGTGCTATTTGTCAAGACAGTAAAACACAATATATTGAGAATTACACTTTTGCTATATTTAAATATATCACTATATACTATTTTATCTTGCTCTTCTTGTTTTAGTATTCTGTTTTTTAACAAGTTTCGCAATTGCATTCTCGTAAACAGCAAGGCCAATATTCCAGCAAGAGAAAGTCCTAAAACCGCACCGTTAGTGCTAAAACCAATATAAACCAGGACGACACCAAAGATAAGTTTCGAAAATACTTCCAGGGTTCCGCTTATGCTAAAATCCAGATATTTTTGCATACCTTGAAGAGCACCGCGATAAATTGGTAGTATGGTAGAGGGGACAAGTATTATACCGAGGAGGATCACAGGAATAATGCTTTCAATCTTCATATAATCTGATATTATACGTGAAAATGAAATAAAGATTCCAAAAAAAATTAGCCCCGCAATTGCCAAGCGCTTTCCCAGCACTTTAAGAAGCCCTTGTATTTTATGCTGTTCATTCTGTGCACTGTATTTTGCTGCAAATTTGGTAATAACAGTTTGAATTGTACCGCTGGGAACCGAAGCAATAAGAAGGATAGAGAACAGAGCCGTAACTTCGGAATAATTTGCAGGTCCAAGCATCCTGCCTATTATTATATTATACAGATAATTAGAGAAACCCCCGATGAGTGAAGCAAGGAAAAGTATCCCGCCTTCTTTTAGAGTGTTCTTACCTATCATTTGATCTTTTCTCGCCAGTAATTAAGAGTTTCCGACAAAGTTTTTTTTAATGAATATTCCAATTTCCAGCCTGTTTGCTTTACAATTTTTTTATTGTCCCCGACAAAAATAGGCACATCCGAAGGACGCATTCTTGCAGGGTCTTTTTGTACTTTAACCTTAAGCGTTGACAAATTTATTAAGATGACGAGAATTTCCGATATTTTATGGCCTTTGCCGGAACATATATTATAAACCTCCCCAAAAACACCTCTCTCGGAACAAAGCCAATATGCTTTAACAATATCTCTGACATCGGTAAAATCCCTGACAGCATTCAGATTTCCGACTTTTATTACAGGTTTTTGCTTTCCTGCCTCCACTAAAGCGATTTGTTTTGCAAAATTAGAGACAACAAAACTTTCACTTTGACGAGGTCCTATATGGTTAAAAGCGCGTGTCCTTACAACTCTCAAACCAAAACTCTTATAATACTGATATCCGAGAAAATCCTGTGCAATCTTGCTTACAGCGTAGGGAGACAAAGGCCTTAATTCATTCTTTTCGGATATTGGAAGCTCTGCTTTGTCGGTAAGACCGTACTCTTCGCTGGAACAGGCAATTTGTATTCTGGGATTAAGTTTTAATTCTACCAGAGCATTAAATATATTTAACTCGCCAAACACATTGACCGTGAAAGTTTTTTGCGGATTTAGCCAGGAGTCACCTACAAAAGCAGAACCTGCGAGATGAAATATCTTCTCAGGCTTGACTTCTTTTATCAATTTCCTTACCGCTTCCCGGTCTGTCAGATCGCAGGGAAACAGCTGTACTTTATTAAAACAATTTTCCAGATTGTCAACTTTTGTGGCAGAAATATCAACACCGAATATTTCCACATTTTTTTTAGTAAGCAAATAATCAGCCAAATAACTGCCTACAAAACCACTAATTCCAGTTATCAAGACACGTTGTTTAGACAAAACAAACCCCCGAGAAACAATAAATTCGAAGCACTAAATTTGAAACTCAAAACAAAACTGACAAAACAATAAAGCCCAGAACATAAAACAAACTAAACCTTGTGCCGCAGTTATGGGCGTCCCGAAAAATACTTATTGCATACAAACCTTGAGATAATCTCATCCGGCTTCGTTATTACCTTCGTGTTTCGAATTTGCGCTTCTTTTCTTTTTTGTTTCCAATTTCGAGTTTAGAATTTGCTCTTATTTTAGTCCTTACTCCACCATTTATTCTTAAACTTTTCCTTTATCACTCTATCACCCTGCCCGATAGCAAGCAATCCGGCTTTTCTCATATCTGAATCGACCATAATCTTTATAAGATCCGCAAATGTTACTTTAGGGACCCACTTTAAAGTTTTTACCGCTTTTTTATTGTCCGCGAGTAATACATCGACTTCCGTGGCTCTATAATATCTCGGATCTATCTTTACATGCTTTTTCCAATCCAAACCTGCATAAGCAAAGGCCTTTTCTATAAACTCTTTTACGGAGTGAGTTTCTCCCGTACCGATGACATAATCACCAGAAGTCTTATGCTGCAGCATCTTATGCATGGCTTCCACATACTCGGGAGTAAAGCCCCAGTCTCTTTTGGCTTCAAGGTTCCCCATATATAAATATTTCTGTTTTCCCGAAAGTATTGCCGCTATGCCCATTGTTACTTTTCTTGTCACAAAATTCTCTCCGCGTCTCGGACTCTCGTGATTAAAAAGTATTCCATTACAGATAAAAAGATTATAACCTTCGCGATAATTTCTCGCCATCCAATAGGCGTATAACTTTGCGCAGGCATATGGACTCCTCGGTTCAAAAATAGTATTTTCATTTTGCGGCGGCTTGGCAGAACCAAACATCTCGCTGGAGGAGGCCTGGTAAAATTTAATTTTCTTATTTCCTCTTCTTATTGCTTCCAGTATTCTTGTAGTTCCCAGTCCCGTAACATTTCCTGAGTATTCAGCAATATCAAAACTTACTCTTACATGACTTTGAGCCCCTAAATGATAAACCTCATCCGGTTTAACATTATAGATAATATCTGATATTTGCTCTCCATCCGCCAAATCGCCGTAGTGAATAAAAAGTTTATTGCCTTTTTCATGTTCATCTCTGTGTATATGGTCGATTCTTTCCCTATTCATAGTACTCGCTCTTCTTACAATGCCGTGCACCTCATAACCTTTAAAGAGTAAAAGTTCCGTGAGGTAACTTCCGTCCTGACCCGTAACTCCGGTTATCAAAGCTTTTTTGCTCATAAAACCCCCTCGCAAAAATAATTACTAAGATCTAAGCACTAAATTCTAAACAAGCACTAATACTTAAATCTTCATCATTAAACAACAGTCTTTTTGTTTCCCTGTTTAGTCATTAGTTATTAAATATTTTCTTTTTGTTTAGTGCTTAGAATTTAGATCTTAGTTATTAATGTTATTTTATTTTGCTCCTGAAATACTTCGTTGTTCTGCTGATTCCCTCTTCAAGATCTACCTTCGGTTCCCAATGTAATAGTTTTCTGGCTTTTGTAATATCCGGACATCTTTGTTTGGGATCATCAACCGGTATTGGTTTATAAATTATCCTGCTTTTCGTGCCGGTCATTTTAATTATTACTTTAGCAAAATCCAGGATAGTATTTTCCGTAGGATTGCCGATATTAACCGGTAAATTATAGTCCGAGAGCAGCAGCCTGTATATTCCTTCGACCAGGTCTGAAACATAGCAAAAACTTCGGGTCTGCTTACCGTTACCGTAAACGGTGATATTTTGTCCTTTTAAAGCCTGATAAATGAAATTTGGAACCACTCTTCCGTCATTTATCTGCATGCGCTCGCCGTAAGTATTAAAAATCCTTACTATCTTAGTATCGAGATTATGCGCTCTATGATAAGCCATGGTCAGAGCTTCAGAAAAGCGTTTTGCCTCGTCATACATACTCCGGGGCCCTATAGAATTTACATTTCCCCAATATTCTTCTACTTGCGGATGCTCATGTGGATCACCGTAAATTTCTGAAGTTGAGGCCATTAGAAAGCTGGCTTTCTTCGCTTTTGCAATACCCAAAGCATTATGAGTACCCAGCGAACCAACTTTTGCTGTTTTAATCGGATGCTCAGCATAATCAACCGGGCTGGCAGGTGAAGCAAAATGTAAAACATAATCTATTTTACCGGCAATTTTAACCGGCTTTGTTATGTCATGCTTGATAAATTCTAAATCTTTTTTATTTAAATGCGAAATATTATCTTTACTTCCTGTCAAGAGATTGTCCAGGCAAATAACCTTACAGCCCCTGTTAATAAAGAGTTCACACAAGTGCGAGCCCAGGAAACCGGCCCCGCCGGTTATCAATGCAGTCGACTTCATGCTATGTTGCCTCCCTATATAAGTTTTAGAACCCCAACAAAACAATATTTTGCTTAAACAAATTACTAAGATCTAAGCACTAAATTCTAAACAATTACTAATACTTAATCAAATAAATCTTAAACAAAAACGATACTTTTTGATTCTTGTTTGGTTATTAATTATTAAATATTTTCTTTTTGTTTAGTGCTTAGAATTTAGATCTTAGTTATTGTATTTCCCATACTACTTTACTTTTCGAAGTATTGCTGCAAATATCAGAACTAACTCACCTGTTTCGTTTAACAAAGAACTATGCGACTTTGCTAAAGCTTCGTTCTTTTCATCAAAATCAATAAGTTTAAGCCAATAACCGCTCTCTTTTGCTTCTTTTTTTCATATTCCAATTCTATGGGCAAAGTCTTTCTTTCCCAAGTAGTTATTTGCCTCTATATAATTCGCACCTACTGAAGATGAAGATCTAGCCAATTGCTTAATAAATTCCTGATTTTCTATACCTCTATTAACTTTTTTCAAGAACGCCAGAGTATCTTTTGCGAATTTCAAAGTTCGATCTTCCAGATTAAAATATTTCCCTTGCTTTTCATTGACTTTGTTGCTATTTTTCTTCGTCATTTCATTCCCATTTAGTATTTTGAACTTTTTTTGTTTAGTGATTAGTGCTTAAACATTAGTGATTGTTTAGAATTTAGTGCTTAGATCTTAGTGATTGTTCTACATTGGTCGTCCTACGGACTTGTAGGTAAAGCCGGCTTCTTTCATCTTCTTGGGATCATAAAGGTTTCTTGCGTCTATTATAACCGGGGCTTTTAGCAAACCGCTGACTTTCTTTAAGTCTAAATTTTTGAAGTCTTCCCAGTCCGTCAGGATTAGCAGGGCATCCGCACCGGACATAGTTGCATAGGGCTCCTCACTGTACTCAATATCTTTAAGGACTCTTTTTGCATTTTCCATGGCTTCGGGGTCGTAGGCATTTACGCTAACACCTTTCTTCATAAGTTCAGTCACAATGTCCATAGCCGGAGAAAACCGGATATCGTCTGTATTTGGTTTAAAAGCCAGTCCCAGAACCGCCAGGGTCTTACCATTTAGAACCCAGAGTGCTTCTTCAACCTTCTTTACAATGAATTCCTTTTGTTCGTCGTTTGTTTTTTCCACACTCTTTAATAGGTGAAAGTCATATCCCAGCTTATCCGCAATATGTATAAAGGCAGAAACATCTTTTGGAAAGCAAAACCCTCCAAATCCCGGGCCGGCATTCAAAAACGCTCTGCCAATCCGCTTGTCATAGCCCATCCCCTCAGCAATTTTCGTTACATCAGCATTTGCTTTTTCACAAATTCTTGAAAGCGCATTAACAAAAGATATTTTCATGGCCAAGAAAGAGTTGGAAGCATGTTTAATCAGTTCTGAAGTGTTAATATCAGTCACTACTTTTACGGCATCAATATCCTTATAGAGCTCAAGCAGGATACTCTTGGCTTTTTCAGAATCTACTCCGATGACTATCCGGTCAGGATTCATAAAGTCATAAATCGCTGTTCCTTCACGGAGAAACTCAGGATTTGAAGCTACATCAAAATCAACCTTTTGTTTATTATAAGTTAATATCGTCTTCTTTACCCATGCACCGGTATGGACAGGAACCGTACTCTTATCTATTACAAGCTTGTAATCCGTCATTTCTTCCGCTATAAGCCTGGCTACTTTCTCCACGGCGGAAAGATCCGCTCCTCCGTCGGAAAGCGGAGGTGTACCTACACAAATAAAAATAATTGAAGATTTTTTAACAGCCTCTGAAACGTTCGAGGTAAAGCTTATTCGGCCGTGTTTAACATTTTCTTTTATGAGCTCTTCAAGCCCCGGTTCATAAATAGGCATTTGAAGTTTTTTCAGTTTTTCTATCTTTGAGGGATCATTATCTGCACCCACAACTGTATGACCGAGTTTGGCAAAACAAGCTGATGTAACAAGACCAACATACCCGGTACCTATTACGGCTATATTCATAAAGTCTCCTCAACTAAAAATATTCTTTACCGCCTAAAACAATAATTATACAAGAAATTGCTTTGTTTTTCAACATTTCTAAGTGTTTACAAGTATTTTTAATTAAATATTCACATTTAAAACCGGACAAATCCCTATTTCCAAAAAGCAGTAAAAATAAGGCTTTCGTTAACATTAAAGTTATTAGCAAGGCAAGAGAACTTGAGCTAACTTCAAAAAACAGGACTAAATTTTGTTAGTTTGTCATTTTGAAACGAGCCAAATTCCAACAGTGAGGAACAGAAATCCTAACATCTGGATTAAAGTTATGGTTTCTTTAAAATAAAAATACGAGACTAAACCGATGATAAGTAAGCCTCCGGTGGTCATAATAGGGTAAGCAATACTAAGCGGCATATTTTTCAAAGTTATACTATAAGCAGCAAGAGCCAGTCCAAAACATAGCAACCCGCTAATTACTGGAATTGAGAGCCATTTCGCCTTCAAAGTTTCGAGCAATCCACCCTGGACATCGGGGCGCATCATTCCTGACTTTATTAAAATATTAGCTATCGCATTTAGAGTTAAGGCAAGAATTAAGATAAACCAACGCATTTATTGGCCTCCGTATAAGTAATATTAACTTTTCGACTATTCTATTTTTCGCCTTGCTTTGTCACGGGATTTTGACCCATTCTTTGAATAAATTCCTCAAATAAATAAGCCGCATCATGAGGCCCGGGAGAAGCTTCGGGATGGTATTGAACAGAGAAGAGATTATATTCTGTGTGCTTCAAACCTTCACTGGTTTTATCGTTAAGATTTATATGGGTTTGAATTACTTTTTTATCATTAAGAGAAGACATATCTACGGCAAAACCGTGATTCTGAGAAGTAATCTCCACTTTTCTATTTTCCAGACGCATTACAGGCTGATTGCCTCCTCTATGACCAAACTTAAGCTTGTAGGTCTTACCGCCCAGCGCCAAGCCCAGCATCTGATGCCCCAGACAAATACCAAAAATTGGAATCTTTCCCAACAGTTTTTTCACTGTCTCCACAACATAGGTTACTGCTTCGGGGTCCCCGGGGCCGTTGGAAAGAAATACGCCGTCAGGTTTGTAGGCCAATATTTGTTCAGCCGTGGTACTGGCAGGAACAACCGTAACGGTACAGCCATGAAAAACAAGATCTCTTAAGATATTAAACTTTATACCGCAATCAACGGCCACCACATTGTAGTGTTTCTTTTTATGCACAGCGTCAAAAAGTTTCAGCTGGTCTTCTTTACTTTTTTCAAACTCTTTATCCACAAAAAACGGGCCTTCCGTCCATTTATAGGGCTTACTACAGGTCACTCTTTTTACTAAATCAACTCCGACTATTGAAGGGGAGGCCTTTGCCTTTTTTATCAGGCGCTTACAATCCGCATCTATTGTTGAAAGAATACCTTTTTTTGCGCCGTGGGTCCGTATATGCCTAACTAATTTACGGGTATCAATCCCTTCAAGGCATATTACTTTATTTCTCTTGAGATACTCCCCCAGACTTTCTTCCGACCTGAAATTACTGACTACCTTGCTGTATTCCTTTACGATAAACCCGCTAACCTGGGATTTGCCGGATTCCATATCGTTGATATTTATACCGTAATTTCCTATCATAGGATAGGTCATAGTCACTATCTGCCCGCAATAGGACGGATCTGTCAGTATTTCCTGATACCCGGTCATGCTGGTATTAAAAACTACTTCCCCATAGGCTTCGCCTTCATAGCCAAAATTTCTGCCCTCAAAAACCGTTCCGTCTTCCAATGCCAGTATTGCTTTTTTCTGTTTTTTCACAAAATCTTTCCTTCCTTCATTTTAATATTTCCGCCGACAATAGTCATAAAAGCTTCACCTTTTACATCCCGGCCGTTAAACGGAGAGTTTTTACTTTTACTTTCAAACTTACTGACATCTATAGAATATTCTTTTCCTGTCTCAATGACAGTTATATCCGCAACTGCGCCTATAGTAAGAGTACCTCTATCCAGGCGTAAAGCTTTTGCAGGAGAAAGAGAGAGCTTTTCTATGGCTTTGTCTATAGTCAGCACTTTTTTATTTACGAGTTCTGTTAAGGTAAGGGAAAGCATCGTTTCGAGCCCTACTATACCAAAGGCTGCATAGTTAAATTCCAGTTCTTTGTCGGTCCTTCCGTGCGGCGCATGGTCCGAAGCAATACAATCAATTGTGTCGTCCTTGAGTCCGGCTTTCAAGGCCGCTACATCTTCGGCTGTTCTTAAAGGCGGATTCATCTTGGTATTCGTCTCATAATTTTTCACGGCTTCATCAGTCAAACAAAAATAATGCGGGGCCGTCTCGGCGGTAACGTTTATCCCCTGTTTTTTTGCCCACCTTATTATATCTACCGACTCTTTACAGCTGACATGGGCTATATGCACCGGAGCGCCGATATAATTTGCTAAAGCTATATTCCTGTAAACCATAATACTTTCAGCAACAGAAGCCATCCCGCGGAGCCCGAGAACCGTTGAAATAAAACTTTCATTCATTACACCGTCCACGGTCATATTTTTATCTTCACAGTGGGTAATAATCGGTACTTTAAACTGCTTTGTATACTCAAAAGCTCTACGCATTACTTCTGCATTCATAACCGGCGCAGCATCATCTGACAAAGCCACAGCCCCGCTTTTTATCAGCATGCCGATGTCGGAAATCTCCTCGCCTTTGGCATATTTTGAAACTGAAGCAATAGGGTAAACATTGGCAAGATTCTCTTTCTTTCCTTTAGATATGACCAGCTCTACCACTGCCGTATTATCCATAACGGGCTCGGTATTAGGCATGCAGGCCACCGAAGTAAAACCGCCTTTTACCGCCGCTCTTACCCCGGTGGCAATAGTTTCCTTGTATTCAAAACCGGGTTCGCGCAGATGCACATGCATATCTATAAGCCCCGGCGCAACCACTTTGCCTTTAACACTAATTACTTCTGCGTCTTTATCTTTTATTCCTTTTCCGATTTTTTTTATTTTCCCGTCTTCAATAAGTATATCTAAAATATCGTTTAACTTATTTGCCGGGTCAATTACCCTGCCCGCCGAAAGAATCAATTTCATTGGTCTCTCCTCCTGAAAGCAGATAAAGTACGGCCATCCGGACTGCAATACCGTTTGTCACTTGTTCGTTAATTACCGACTGGGGGCTATCCGCAACCTCGGATGAAATTTCTACCCCGCGGTTCATCGGTCCGGGATGCATTACAAGGGCATCCTTATTGGCTAATTTTAATTTGTCTTCATCCATCCCGTAAAGAAGAGAAAACTCCCTTATAGAAGGAAACAGGTTTCTTTTTTGCCTTTCGAGCTGTATTCTCAGCATATACAAAACATCCGCGTCTTTAGCAGCTTTTCTAAGATCAAATTCTACTTTTACTCCAAGCTTTTCAATGTCTTTTGGAATAAGTGTAGGCGGGGCAACAAGAGTCAAGTCAGCCCCCATTTTGGTCATGCCGTAGATATTGGACCTCGCTACCCGGCTATGGGCAATATCCCCGACCATTACTATTTTTAGGCCTTTAATTTTTTTCTTTTTTTCTCTTATGGTAAAAAGATCCAGCAGTCCCTGAGTGGGGTGCTCATGCATACCATCACCGGCGTTTATAATGGAGGACTTAAGTGTCTTAGAAAGTAACAAAGGCACTCCCGAGCAGGAGTGCCTTACTACAATCATGTCTGACTCAAGAGATTCTATGGTCCGCGCTGTATCTATCAGTGTTTCACCTTTTGCAACACTGCTGGTTGAGACCGAAAAATTGATAACATCGGCGCTTAAGCGTTTTGCTGCAAGCTCAAAAGAGGTGCGGGTACGGGTAGAATTTTCAAAGAAGAGATTTACTACGGTCCGGCCCCGGAGTGCCGGGACCTTCTTTATCTTCCGGTTAAAAATGGATTTAAAAGCTTCCGCAGTATTTAGAATTCCTTCAATTTCTTGGGGAGTTGAATCTTCGAGCCCGATCAGGTGCTTGCGTTTTAATTCCACTCAAACCTCCTGTTTTTGAAAACAATATTAATCGTTTGTTTTAATAGTTACACTATCTTCGTTATCCAGCTCTGTTAAACTGATAACAACTTCTTCTTTCTGTGAAGTCGGGATATTTTTTCCTACATAGTCCGCGTGTATAGGAAGCTGTTTATGACCACGATCTATTAAAACCAGAAGTTGAATTCTTTTAGGCCGGCCCAGATCCAGGAGGGCATCCATAGCCGCTCTTGTGCTTCTGCCGGTAAAAAGAACATCATCCACAAGAATAATGTTTCTGCCGTCAATACCGAATTTAACATCCGTAGGTTGTGCCCCTTTGGGGATTTTTAAACCCACATCATCCCTATAAAAAGTAATATCTATAGCCCCAACAGGTATTTTCTTCCCGCTAATGGTTTCAATCTTTTCGGCGATTCTCGCGGCAATATGATCACCGCGGCTCCGTATTCCTACCAGGGCCAATTCTTCGAGCTTCTCATTTTTCTCGATAACTTCATAGGCAAGCCGCGCAAAAGTTTTATCCAGGGCAATCTTATCCATTATTTTTTTATCAGCCATTTCCACTCCTTTGTAAGTAGTTCAGGGCCGGCGGTTCCAACAAAAAAATCCCTCTACCTGTTTTAACAGATAAAGGGATTGAATTATTTTTCATATTTACTGCTTTCATCTTACTCCTTGCCAACCTCACAGGGCTGGATTTAAAGGCTCAGACAATATACCAGTTTAGTAAAGGATTTGTCAAGAAATTTATTATTTTGTTGGACTTTTAGTGTAATATTGGTTCAAAATCCATTACTTGCCATATTGCCATAATTTATCCAAATAAGTAGAGGCGGCAATAATATGCCGCCTCTACTGCGTTACGCCTCAAATAACAGCGGACTCAACTTTCCCCTTGAAGATAATTCTAAAAGTCGAGTAGCAGATTATATTACAATGTAATAATTTTTGGAACGAGGCAGGTGGAATTTTCATTCCACCTGTACTTTCTTACGCTAATCACTAGTAGTTTCCTTAAGAAACAGGCTCACAGATTAGACACTTAACCTTTCCCCTTGAGTATATAGCTTTCAGCTATCTTTTAGTCAGCCCTAAGACTGACTTACCCGTCACAGCTAAGTTTTAGAAAGTTTTCGTTCCACCCTTGAGTACTTAACAGACTTTCGCCGGTTAACTTTTATTTTCCTACTTAGTTTTTCTTGCACTAATCATAATATTTGCACTCATGACTGGAGCAATCTTTGACAAAATAATGCGCTTTAAATCTGAAACAAGTTTCCCCTTAATGTAGTTACTATAGCCTATTTTTATAATTTCAAAATGATATATTTCTAAAATTCTCTTAATTTCACCAGCGCTATAAATACGGACATGTTCATAAGTGTCATCTGTCATATCCTGTAGGGGAAAAGGCTGAATACTAACACCTCTAAGCGCCCTTAACCTTGACTCTAACGTTCCAACATTTGGAGTAGTCACAACTATATAGCCATTTTGCTTCACAATCCCGGTCAGATTATCAAAAACTTTTTTTATCATATCTGGCGTTGGAGATATGTGTTCGAGGACTTCAGAAAACACGACCATATCATAAATATTTTTATCTATATCCATATCACTGAGAATATTAACAGCTTTTATTTGTATTCCTTCTTTTGCGATTCTGTTTAGAAAATCTCTATTTTTAAGGGATTCCCTGCTTGGATGTTCAATTGTTGTTACATCATAATTAAATATTCTTTTCAGCATCACAGCCAAATATCCAATCCCCGTTCCTACCTCCAACACTCTTGATTTTGGTTCAATATTTGGCAAAAAATTCATAAGTTTACTATATCTTTCATAATCCTGACTATACACAGCTCTGTATTCTGAACTATCAGAGGTTATCTGATATGGATATTTAAATACTCTATACCCGGAATATTCAAGGAGGATTTGATTTACAATATTGTTAATCTCATTTTTACTCTTTTTAGTATGTAACATATATGTAATATCTTATCCTCCCACCTTGATTTACGCCATTTTGTTTAAATACTAAATATTGTTGACCTGTTGATGTTATAAGATCGGTAATATTAACTGCACCTGTTCCGGTCGCGCTATTTATAGAATGTGCTGCAGTTCCATCTCCAAGCTTTGCGAAACCGGATCTACCGACGATAGTGGAAGTTATCTCGTCTGAAATATTTTCCCCATTCCTGTAAATCTTTAAATCATTTAAATATGTTTTTTGAGAGGAGGAAATCGCCTGCGCAACAACTCCGGTCAAGCTCGTAGTATAGGTGTGAGTATGTCCGGCAGAAATATCTGAAGATGTGGGATTAGCGCTTTGTATAACAACGCTGTTATTTACTTTCGGATTACCATCATCTGAAGCACTAATTCTTCCAGTTCCGCCCCATTCGCAAACAATGAAATGCTTATGGTTCACTGTATGAGTGTGCCCATTTGATTCAGCAGCAGTTAGACCATCATGATTGTGACCTGCCAATTCTGTATAGTGCTGAGGGTTAAATTTCTCTCCAAAGAGATAAAGTTTTATACTTCGCGGAGCTTTATCCAGCATAAAATATACTTTTTCGGAGACATTTTCGTCTATATCCCCGCAACCGGAGATAACCATAGGGGTGTCGGCTCTGTTTGCAAATTCAGACCTAATAGCATAGGCTACTGAAGAGATTCTTTGGCGGGGCGTTAATACTTCGCCTTCTACCGTCATTTCTAACCAGTAATTTAAATTGAAATCAAAACTTAGCGGGAAAATTGAAGAACCTGATCCTAATAGCACATTAAAAATCCCTTTAGATGCAGACACAAAATATGTTCCACTCCATTTCTCGGTTCCGGCGTTTTCGGAATCAAAGAATGCAAATTTTATATTTTTATTCCCCGTAACAGGATTCCCATTCTTTTCTGCTAACTTTCCCGGATAGTTAATAAGAAGCGGTACTTCCGCTTTAATAAATACTAAATATAAAAATAAAACAAAAACTATTTTAATCATTATTCACCCCGTTATTTGATTTTATCACAATTGCTATTTCATGTCAACACAATACCAACAATTGTGGTTACAATAACAAGATGTTAATACTAATTACTAAGTGAAAATGTTAATAAGCGCCAAAGGGAGATTCCTTAAGGATATAATAGCCTAAAAGGAGTTTTCCCATGGCAAAGGTCTGTCCAACTAT
>CAIYPD010000032.1 GCA_903928075.1 Candidatus Firestoneibacteriota bacterium | reverse complement strand
TTCTCCTGATATTCCTTCATTCCGATAATGGAGGCGAAACCTACACAAGTACCTTCATTGCCTTGATTCTTTACAGGTGACATCTTTGAAGTATAGTCAACCTTCACTGGTAACCTTCCTATTGGTAAATAGTCCCTCATAAGATAATCACGGGTGTCGGTGTGGTCTTTCTTACAGCCTAATATCATTATTCCTCCTTTTTTTTACTTGTAGGTCAGACCATTCTTGTCTGACGCGACAGGCAAGAATGCCTGTCCTACATTTCTTTCATCTATTATCTATTGTTCTATTGTTCAATTGCTCAATTGCTCAATCCCGGGAGGGTCATTTACTTTTTGGTGCGCCCGGCAGGACTTGAACCTGCAGCCTTCTGGTTCGAAGCCAGACACTCTATCCAATTGCGCTACGGGCGCTTAAAAAAAGGAAGGCGGGGAATTCTTGAAAAGTATTTAGAAGTAAAGTTACAAATAATGCTTTTAAATAATATTATTCCATTGTTTTTTTCAGGTCGGTTAACTTCTTTTTGAGCTTGCCAATGGTCTCCACAAGTTCCAATTCCCGGAAGTTTATTTCCATTTGAACTTCATTCTTGCGGACATCTTTTAGTTTCTTTTTTGCGCCATCAATCGTAAAACCGTCTTTATAGAGAAGTCCGTGGATAAGGAGGACCATCTCAATATCTTTCTTTCTGTAAGCGCGCTGCCCGCCGATACTTCTTACCGGCTTGAGTATCTTGAACTGTTTTTCCCAGTAGCGTAGAATATAGGATTTTACGCCGGTGATTTCACTGACTTCCCGTATGGTAAAAAATAACTTATCCGGAATCTGTATATTTTGTATCTGCTCATTTTCCATTTTCTATCCTCTTCTTAAGTATCTCACTGGGTTTAAAGGCCGTGGAATTCCGGGGTAGAACCGTTACTTTTTCTCCGGTTTTAGGATTTCTGCAAATCCTCTGTTTCCGCGATCTTATAATAAAAGTGCCAAAACCGCTTAGTTGAACCTTTTCAGCGGCTTTAAGAGTATCCACTATACAGTCAATAAATGATTGTACGGCAACTTTTGCGACATTACCATTAACTCCAAGCGCTACAACTTTTTTTACCAGATCATTTTTTGTGACAGTTTCCATATTTTCCCCTTAGAAGGTCTCTTCATTCTTTAATTTTCTGTTCATAAGATTATTAATTGCCGCTTTCGGATTTTTGTTCTTCTTTAGCACGGCATAGGTTTCTTCTACAATCGGCATTTCAATTTTTGTCTTTCTTGCCAGTTTATAAACTGCTTCAGCGGTGGTCACGCCTTCAGCAACCATTTCCATGGATTGAATTATTACTGAAAGTTTCTCCCCCCGGCCGATTCTCTCTCCGACACTTCTATTTCTACTGTGCCTGCTCATACAGGTGACTATAAGATCTCCGAAGCCGGCTAAGCCGTTTAGCGTTTCCGGCTTTGCGCCCATACAGACGGCCAGTCTTTTCATCTCCGCCATACCCCGGGTTAGCAGGGCTGCTTTTGTATTATCACCTAAACCCATACCGTCAAGAATGCCTTTTGAAATGGCGATTACATTTTTTAAAGCCCCGCCCAGTTCTACTCCCAGCACATCGCGGCTGGTATAAACTCTGAAGTAACCTGACGAAAACACTTTTTGCAGGTATTTAGCCGTTTTTGCGTTTTTTGAGGCTATAATGACCGCTGTAGGCACTTTTTTGCCTACTTCCTCGGCATGGCTGGGCCCCGATAGAACGGCGAGCTTTATATTTTTTCCCAGGTGGTGGAATATTTTTTCCGACATTCTCTCAAGTGTGTCGGTG
>CAIYPD010000031.1 GCA_903928075.1 Candidatus Firestoneibacteriota bacterium | reverse complement strand
AACTTGCAAAGACCAATAGATTCACGATCCTGGAAAAAGAAACCGAATGCCTCTTAAAAAAGAGGCAATATGCTCTTTTTTAGCAAAAAACATTAACATTTTGATGTAGTAGTTAATTAACATCTTGACTTGGTAATAACAGCAAAAACCTGTGAAACCTGTTAAACCAACGCAAAAGCAGGTAATTTCTAAAATATCAAAGACAAATTAACAGTATTTTTCTAAATACTCCTCTTGCTTTATCTGTGCCATCTCTCTTTCCTAATCTGTGTAATCAATCCCAAAATACGGAAAATACCTAATAGTTTTGTTTAAACCGGCAAGATGTCACTTTTCCGGATTTTGGGATAATTTTCGATTGAGATGTAGCGTTATTTTTGCTATATTCAGTTAGAGCATCTATAAGACAAAGGAAGGTAAATTATGTCTCATAATGTAACACTGATATTGGGCGATGGTATCGGCCCGGAGATTGCAAAAGTAACCCAAAAAGTTATAGATGCTACGGGTGTTAAGATCAGCTGGGAGGAAGTAGAAGCAGGTATTGATATTATGGCAAAAGAAGGCACACCGCTTCCCGAAAAAACCCTTGCCTCCTGCAGAAAAAACAAAGTAGCCTTAAAAGCCCCGGTGACCACCCCCGTCGGCACAGGTTTCCGTTCGGTTAATGTGGCCTTAAGACAGCAACTTGGACTTTATGCCTGCGTCCGCCCCTGCAAAAGCTATGAAGGTGTGCGCTCAAAGTATAACAATATTGACCTGGTAATTGTCCGGGAAAACACCGAGGATCTTTATGCCGGCATTGAATTTGAAAAAGATAAGACCGAAACAGTAACTCTCATAGAAACGATTAAAAAACTGAGCGGGAAAAAAATAAGAGATGATTCAGGAATAAGCATAAAACCAATTTCGGTAACCGGCACGAAAAAAATAGTAGAATATGCTTTCGCATACGCCGTTGCTAACGGCAGGAAAAAAGTATCCGCCATTCACAAAGCCAACATAATGAAGTTCACCGACGGTCTCTTTCTATCCGTAGCCCGGGAAGTAGCAAAAAAATATCCGGCTATAGAATTCAACGATGTCATCGTAGATAACATGACTATGCAGCTTGTACAAAAACCCGAACTCTACGATGTGCTGGTCCTTCCAAATCTCTACGGCGATATACTTTCAGATCTTTGCGCCGGTCTTGTCGGCGGGCTGGGTGTCGCTCCTGGCGCAAATATCGGAGAGAACGGTATGGCAGTATTTGAAGCCACCCACGGCAGCGCGCCGAGATACAAAGGGCTCAATAAAGTTAATCCCACGGCCCTTATTCTTTCGGGTATGCTTATGCTGAAACATCTTGGAGAAATTAAAGCCTCAGAAAAGCTCGAAAAAGCTGTTATGCGCGTCATCAAGGCCGGCAAAGATGTGACCTATGATATGAAAGCCGACCGAAATGACCCGTCCGCTGTAGGAACCAGAGAAATGGGAGAAGCGATAATCAAAGAATTGGCCAAACAATAAATATTTGTCCATAAAAGTCCGTAAAGGTCAATAATGGTCTATAAGGGTCAAGACAGTCTATAAGGTTCGTAAGGTCCATAAAGTCCATAAGGTCGAAAGACTTATACAAGCTTTTAGACTTTTACAGACATTTACAGACGTTTATGGACCTTACAAACTGTTCGACCAAAAGGAGAACGCATGTTACGACCCAAGATTAGTATCATCGGTGCCGGTAATGTCGGCAGTATCATAGCCCTTCAGGTGGCCCAGAAAGAACTCGCAGATGTGGTTTTAGTCGATGTTGTGGAAGGAATGCCGCAAGGCAAAGCGCTCGATATGTCCCAGATGTCAGGGATACTTCACTTTGACGCAAAGATAACCGGCTCAAATAACTTTGAAGATATAAAAGACAGTGACATAGTGGCCATTACAGCCGGAGTCGCCAGAAAACCCGGGATGACCCGTGAAGACCTGTTGAAAATAAACGCGGATATTATCCGGAAGTCCTCCGCAAGCATAAAAACCTTCGCCCCTGAAGCTATAGTTATAGCCGTAACAAATCCTCTTGATATAATGACCCAGCTGGTTTTTCAGACCACCGGTTTTAAAAAAACCAAAGTTATGGGTATGGCCGGGATTCTGGATTCGGCAAGATTTGCCCATTTTATCGCAGATGAATTAAAGGTATCACCCAAGGATATTTCGCCAATGGTTTTAGGCAGTCACGGGGATACGATGGTTCCTTTGCCCAGATACTCGACCGTCTCCGGTGTGCCGATAACGGATTTCATGAAACCAGATGTTATAAAACGGCTTGTGGACCGAACAGCAAACGGCGGCGCTGAGATAGTAGGCCTCTTAAAAACCGGGAGCGCGTATTTTGCCCCCGGCACCTCCGTCGCCATAATGATAGAAAGTATCTTAAAAGACCAGAGGCGGATTTTGACCTGCAGCGCTTATCTTACCGGTCAGTACAAGCTGAATGATGTGTTTATAGGAGTCCCCGTTGAACTCGGCAGGAACGGAATAGAAAACATTGTTGAACTAAATCTCACTCAACTCGAATTAGAAGCGCTTCATAAATCGGCAGGGATTGTTAAAAAGGGTTTTGACGAGATCAAGTAGATTTCCGTATGCTAAGTGGACTGTAAAAATTAAAATGGTTTATAACAGTCCATAAAGGTAAAAGATTTATTAACTTCAAAGACTTTGTTTCCCTTTTCGGACACTTACAGACTTTTACGAACCTTTACTCCGTTATAGACATTTATGGACTTTTACAGACCTTTACAGATCTTAACTGACCCTTACAGACTTTTACGGACCTTTACAGACCTTTATGGACCGTTACAGACTCTGGTTTACAGGAGCAAAATTTGATCACCGCAAAGAACATCGCCGACACAGTCAGCTCGCTATGCATCCGCGCCAATACCGTTCTCCGTTCTGACGCAAAGAAAGCGCTTAACCGCAGTTGTGCCTGCGAAAAAAATGCTAAGGCAAAGTTTATTTTAAATGCGCTTATAGAAAATTATAAAATAGCAGAAAAAGAACAGTCACCTATCTGTCAGGACACCGGAATCACAATTGTCTTCGCTGAGATAGGTTTACAGGCAAACCTTAAAATCGATATCGGAAAAGCGGTCAATGCAGGGGTGGCTCAAGGCTACAAAAAGGGCTACCTGAGAAAGTCTATGGTAAAAGACCCCGTGCTTAGGGGGAATACGGGCAATAACACTCCGGCCATAATATACTATAGTTTTATCCCCGGGAAAAAACTAAAACTCACGGTCCTCCCTAAGGGCTTTGGTTCCGAAAATAAATCAAAACTCTTCATGCTGAATCCCACGGCTACACCGGAAGAAATAAAAAAAACCGTACTTTCTGCCATAAAAGAAGCGGGTCCCGATGCCTGCCCGCCCTATATGGTAGGTATCGGAATCGGCGGTGATGCAGGCAAAGCAGTCTTTTTAGCCAAAAAAGCCTTGACCTATAAGATAGGATTTTGGGGTGAGACTTCTTTTTATAAAAGCCTCGCTAGGGACATTTACAAAAATGGGAATGCTTTAAATATCGGACCCCTGGGGGTAAAAGGCAGAACCACACTTTTGGGCGTGAACATCCTTACCTTCCCGACCCACATCGCAGGTCTTCCGCTGGCGGTTAATTTTTCCTGTCATGTTTTAAGGAGTGCTTCGGCAACCCTATGAAAACTATTACTTTTCCGGCAACAAACAAAAAACTCTCAAAACTAAAAGCGGGAGAACTCGTCCTTCTCTATGGAACAATTATCACCGGCAGAGATCAGGTGCACAAGCAACTAGCGGACAAACTGAGACTTAAGAAAAAACTACCGGTTAATCTAAAAGGGCAGGCAATTTATTATGTGGGACCCACACCCTGTAAACCGGGGGAAATTGTCGGCTCCTGCGGGCCGACCACAAGCAGGCGCATGGATGCCTTTACCCCCGCACTTTTAAAAGCCGGCCTGACCGCCATGATAGGCAAAGGCAACCGCTCTAAAGAAGTAATTAAGGCCGTAAAAAAATACCGGGCCGTCTATTTTGCCACCATCGGCGGTGCCGGCGCTTACCTCAAAAAAAAGGTGACTTCCGCAAAAATAATAGCTTTTCCGGAGCTGGGTCCGGAAGCCGTTTATGAATTCAAAATAGCCGCTTTTCCGGCAATTGTCTGGATAGACAGCAGAGGAAAAACCTTATGATAAATTGGAATAGTGTTAAGATCGTTGCGACGGCCGGACCCGCAAGTTCTTCCTATAAGACTTTAAAAGCAATGTTTAACAAGGGCCTGGACATAGTAAGAATAAACTTCTCCCACGGGAAATACGAAGAATACAAAAAAACAATAAAACTCGTCAGAAAAATAGAAAATGAAATCGGCCGCCCCCTGGGAATTCTTGCAGACATGCCGGGGCCCAAACTCCGTGTAAGGGGTATTGAAAAACCGATAACCGTAAAACCGGGAAGCCTTTTAGTCATAAGGAAACTTGCGCCTAAAAACGACGGGGAAATAAGCATAGCCTACCCGGTAATTCTCAAGGTTCTAAAACCCGGAGATAAAATATCGATAAGTGACGGTAAGTTCACCATTAGAGTTATCAGTAAAACTAAAGACACAGTCACCTGCAAGGTTATTGACGGCACGGGAGAGATAAGAAAAGGCGCCGGCTTAAATTTCCCTGAAGTTGATCTTCCTATTCCCTCCGTCACTCCCGAAGACTTCAAACACATAAGTTTTGCCTGCGCCCACGGAGTCGACTTCATCGGGCTCTCTTTTATTAAGGAAGCCGACGATCTGGCAAAGGTCAGAAAGCATTTGAAAAAGATAAAAGCCAGCCCTTTCCTCATCTCAAAAATAGAAAGAAGAGCCGCCCTGGCTAACCTGAAAAGTATTGTGCACGCGACCGACGGTGTAATGGTTGCCCGGGGAGATCTGGGTGTGGAAATGCCTATCGAAAAAGTCAATCTCCTTCAAAAAGAAATAATAAAAATGTGTAACGCCAACGGTAAGCCGGTTATCACGGCCACCCAGATGCTGGAATCCATGATAGAAAATCCTTCCCCTACCCGGGCTGAAGTTTCCGATGTGGCCAATGCCGTCTTTGACGGGACTGATGCAATTATGCTCTCCGGCGAAACAGCCATAGGTAAATTTCCGCTTCTTGCCGTCGAAATGATGTACAAAATAGCCAGGAATGTCGAACCGAAACTCGATAGAACCAAAAATGTAGCCTATCTTTCAGACGATGACCTTTCGGATATTATCAGTAAGAATGTAGTCCGGATAGCCGAAGTCTACGGAGTAAAAGATATTCTGGTCCCCACCGAAAGCGGCAAAACGGCAAGAATGGTCTCCCGTTACCGCCCCAACGCCAGGATAATAGCCCTGACTTCAAATGAGAAGATACAAAGACAGCTGGTTTTGCCTTTCGGCGTCTATCCCTGCAGAATAAAAAAACATGCCAACTCTTCAGTGATTTTCAAAGTGGTCGACGAGTTCATAAAAAAATCAAAGCTTTTCAAAAAAGGCGATAAAATAATAATTGCGGCCGGAACCCTCGAGAAAAAAGGCAGTGCGTCCAATTTTGTAAAAATAATGACGGTTGATTAGGTCTAAGCAGGCGGGTTCTATACTACCGGAGTAAACGATTTTGTCCTATTGTTTTTCTCTTTTTGGAAAATACGCAGCAGAAACGCCGCTACTTACTTCAGGCTGCTCCTGTTAATAAGCGCTCCCTTGATAACCGTATCAGGCAACCCGGTAAGAGCCATTAAAAGTTTAAAGACACTCGTAGTCCCCTTGGCCTTTAAATCCACATAAAGCATAAATTTGTCCCCATTTTGTTCCACTTTACTTACCGCCTCCGGTTTAAGTTCCGGATTAAAAGTAAGAGGAGCATTTAGAACTACTTCATAGACCGCCTCAGAGTATTGAAGGTCCATTGTAAGATCCACCCTGGCAGCCGAAAGCAGTTTTATTCCGGGAGGCAGTGTTTTTAAAACAGACTCAAATACCTCCTTCTCATTCAAAGACCGGGTAAGCTCCAGGTCAAAAACCTCACAGGAACTTGAAACTCCGACCGGTAAGGCCGGCGAAAAAGCAACTTTTGGATGGGGATTAAAACCTTCAGTACGGGCAAGGGGCAGTCCGCTCCGGATTATCGAACGCAGCAAGGCATTTGCGAGTTCAAGATGGGAAATAAACTTGATAGCCTCGGTTTTTTCATAATTTATTCTGTACTTCGCGACAGGAAAGCGCTTGACCGGAGGAAGCGGCAACGCCGGGCCCGGAACCGGGCCTGCTTCATCCTGTTTTTTAATTTTTTCGCAAAATTCTTCGGCTCCGCAAAAAACGCAGCCCGTCTTGCGGCAATCTTCACTGCTCTCGGCTTTTAAAGCCTTCTCCAGTTCTTTTTTTAAGAACTCCTTTGTCACCAGACAATCAATATGGTCCCAGGGAAATTTCTCGTCGAGCGGGCGTTTCCTCGCCGTGTAAAAAAGAGGGTCCAACCCCGTTTCTTTGAAAGCCTGTTCCCAGAGTTCCGGCTTAAAATTCTCGCGCCAGGCATCAAAGCGGGCTCCCCGGCCATAGGCATTTAGAATAACCGCAGAAAGCGTCCGGTCACCCCGGGCAAAAGCCCCTTCAAGCAGAGTGAGTTCCAAACTGTGCCACTTAAGCAGGCGTGGATTTATATTTTTTCGCAGCAGATCTACTTTACTTTTTATCTGGCTTTGTAAAGCTTGCGCTTCCCACATAAACGGCGTATGCGCTTTAGGAATCATAAAAGAAATACTGACATTTAGTCCCCTGAATTTTTTATCTGCCTGTTTGCAGGCGGCCTGAACTTTCTTTACCAGCTCCGCTATCCCGATAATGTCCTGCTCGGTTTCCGTAGGCAGGTCCAGCATAAAGTAAAGTTTTATATTATCCAGTCCCGACTTAACCGCAGTCGTACAGGCGTCTAAAAGATCTTTTTCGGTCACGCATTTATTTATAACATTACGAAGCCTTTGCGTACCCGCTTCCGGCGCAAAAGTAAGCGTTGATTTCCTGACAGAATTCAAGCCGGCGGCCAGTTCCACCGAAAAAGCATCTATCCTGGAGGAAGGCAACGCGACCGAAATCCCTTCTCCCAGAAAACTGCTGCTTAAGCCCCGGATGATTTCTTTTATTTTTGAATGATCCGTGGAGCTTAGTGAAGTCAGGGATATCTCGTCAAAACCTGTCGCCTCCTGGCTTTCTTTAGCTATACCAAGAATACCCGTAACCGAGCGTTCCCGGACCGGCCTGGTCGTTATGCCGCTGATGCAGAATCTGCAGCCGTGAGTACACCCGCGCAAGATCTCCACGGTCACCCTGTTCTGGATAATATTCATATAGGGCACGATAGGCTTGAGCGGGACATAGGCTTTCTCAAAATCAAGAACCACTCTTTTTTTTATACTTAAAGGCGCTTTATCTTTCAGCACGGAAAGGCTTTTAAAGGTTTTGTCAGGATTATACACCGGGGAATAGTACGAAGGGACATATATACCGGCAAGACCGGAAAGTTTTTCTAAAATTTCCGCCCGTTTGAGTCCTGCTTTTTTTGCGGCTTTGCAGACGGCTATTATTTCTTCAACTGCCTCCTCTCCCTCACCTATCAGGAATAAATCAAAAAAATCAGCAACCGGTTCGGGATTATAGGCCACCGGCCCGCCGCCAAGTACCAAAGGATCGGTCTCCCCTCTATCTTTAGCCAGAAGCGGAACTTTACCGAGGTCAAGAATTTGCAAAATATTTGTATAGGTCATTTCGTATTGCAAAGTAAAACCGATAATATCAAAATCTTTTACGGGCGTATAACTTTCCAGGGAATATAAGGGCAGTCCGTGCTCTTTGAGTTTTGCTTCCATATCCGGCCAGGGAGAAAACACTCTTTCGGCAACCGCCCCGGTACTTGAGTTTATGAGGCCATAGAGTATTTTAAAACCCAGATAGGACATGCCTACTTCATAAGCCTCAGGAAAAGCCAGCAAAATCCTGACCTTCTCCGCCGCCGGTTCAGGCAGGAAAATGTTCTGTTCATGGCCTATGTATCTTGTCGGATGACTGACAAACGGCAGGATCTTCTCAAATAAAGTTTTCTTTAAGAGGTAATTTTTATCTGTCATGATGAGAACTTTTTTATGGACATATGTATGTTTAAAAGTATTCCGGCAAGAAACATAGAAAAAATAAGTGAAGATCCGCCATAGCTCATGAAGGGCAAAGGCACGCCTACAATAGGCAAAATTCCCAGGGTCATACCGACATTCACAAAAACCTGCGTGATAAAAATAACTATGATTCCTGTTGCAAGAATCGTGCTCGTTCTATCCTTGGCATAAATGGCTATTTTTATGCCTTCCATAATAAGCAGGTAGTAGAGGAATATTATGACGATAGCCCCCAGAAAACCAAGTTCTTCACCTATTACAGAAAAAATAAAATCAGTGTGATGTTCCGGAATAAAGTTAAGCTGCGATTGGGTTCCGTTAAAAAGACCCTTCCCGAATAAACCGCCGGAGCCTATAGCAATTTTTGACTGAATAAGCGAATACCCGCTCCCCAGAGGATCCGCTTCAGGATTAAGAAAACTAAAAACTCTCTTCTTCTGATAGTCCCGCATTACCAGCCAAAATAAAGGAGCGACCGCAGCCAGCAGGCCAAAAGTCCCGATAAGATAGCGCTTTTTCATCCCGCTGATAAAAAGCATGAAAAATACTATAGGCACAAAAATTAGCGTTGTGCCCAGGTCCGGCTGGACCACTATTAAGAACATAGGAACTCCGACCAGAACAGAAGTTTTTAACATACCTTCCGTCAGGTCTATTTTTCCTTTATTCTCCGTAATGAACTTTGTAAGCATAAGCACCAGTACAACCTTGGCAAACTCCGAAGGTTGAAAGGCAAAAGGGCCGAAATGAAACCATCTCACACTGCCAAAAACGGATTTACCGGCAAGAAGCAGGACCAAAAGCATTCCTATGGTGATATAGTACATCCATGGCGAAAAACCGATCCACACCTCGTAGTTAACCTGGCTTACGAAAAGCAGAATAAAAATAGACACAGATACCCACATCAGTTGTTTCAAAAAAAAGTTATACCTGAGCCCTGTCAAATCGCTGGAACTCGTGGCGCTATAGATCATAACAAGGCTTATAATGCTTAAAAGCCCTATGACTACAAGAATTATTTTATTTAAGCTTTTAAGGCTCTGTTTTTCTATTAGCGGCATACCTTTCCTTCTTTAATTTGAAATAAGCTTCTATAGCAGCTTTACCGATAGGGGCGGCATTTACACCGCCGGAACCTCCGGCCTCAATGAACACAAGTACGGAAACCTCGGGATTGGCAAAAGGTGCGTACCCGGCAAAAGCCGCATGCGATAAACCGTGGGGATTTTCGACGGTAGCTGTTTTACCCGCAATGCTGTAATTCGACTTTGCCATGGCCCCCGTCCCGGAGTTAACCGCTTTCCAGAGTCCTTTTTTTATAAGTTCAAGAGTCTTTCCGCTTATGGCAAAACTTTTTAGCATTTGCTTCTCCATCTGTTTATCTCCGATGGCTTTCACCACATGCGGTTTATATGAGGTCCCGTTATTTATTATTATATTATAGGAAGAAAGTATCTGCAGAGGATTGGAAGTAATATAACCCTGGCCTATGGCATATTGTATGGTGTTGCCCGGAAACCAGTGAATGCCGTATTTGTCTTTCTTCCATACCGGTGTCGGAACCAGCCCGGGTTTTTCCCCGTCCAGGTCTATACCCGTAAGATCTCCATATCCAAAAAGTCTCGCATATTCCGATATTTTATCCGCAGTCACCGTCAAACCCAGCTGATAGAAATATATGTCGCAGGACTGCGCGATAGCGTCCTCCATGGATAAAACACCGTGTCCCTCGCTCTTCCAGCAGTCATAAGACCAGTCTTTCCCGTAATGATAAGTTCCGCGGCATACAAACACATCTTTGGCCGTGAGCTTATTTTTCTCCAGTGCCACCACCGCCGGCACAATCTTAAATACCGAGCCCGGAGAATAGAGTCCGCCGACAGCTCGGTTCAAGAAAATACGGTTGGGGTCATTCACCATACGGGACCATTCTTTCCCGTCCAGCTGCCCGCAGAAAATATTGGGGTCAAAGGAGGGCTTGCTTACCAGGGAATAAATCTCCCCATCCCGGGGATTCATAACCACAATAACACCCCTCCGGTCTTTAAATATCTCCTCGCAGATCTTTTGCAATTTGAGATCTATTGTCAGAACCAGATTAGTCCCTTTGACATAAGCCTCTTCACCCAGGCTTTTTATTTCTTTGCCTGAAGCATTTACTCTTATCTTGGTAGAACCGTTGACGCCGCGCAGCACCTCGTCATATTTTCTTTCCACGCCGGCCCTGCCGATTGTATCGCCGATAACATATTTTCCGTTATTAATATCCTTTAGTCCTACTTCCCCGACATACCCCAGGACATGTGCAGCCATAGTTTTGTTCGGATAGTTGCGCTTTGCCTCTGTATGAATTATTACTCCCGCCAGCTCGGTTTTATTCTCTTCTATGATGGAAATGACCTGGGCCCCCAGGTCGCCTTTTATTTTTATCGCTTCAAAAACTTTGTATTTTTGATTTTCAATTTTTTCTTTTATTTCATTTTCGTTAAGCTCCAGTATTTTCGCCAGCATCTTTATTACCTTATCGCTATCTTTTAGATCCGCAGGAATTACGGATATTGTATAAGAAGGAACACTGTCGGCTATTTTTTCTCCGAATCTGTCAAAAATAATTCCGCGAGCAGCCCTTTTGGGCACGACCCGGGTGCTGTTGTTTTGAGCCAGGGACTTATACTTCCAATACGAAAACAATTGAATATAAAAAAGCCTTAAAAATAATACAAAGAAAAGAACGGAAGCAAACACAATCAGCAGCTTAAAGCGCTTTTTTTGTTCCTTATTCTGAACTCTCTCAAGCACCATATCAGCCGAACGCTTTTTTTACATTGCCTTTAGACAGGTAATAAATAGTTACTACCAGAAAAAGGAGCAGGGAAGTGTAAATAGAGACAGGCAACGCCACCCTAAGCAGCTCGCCTAACAGATCTATTCCTATATAAAAGAAATTTACCAGAAGCAGAGCTAGAAGGCTGTTAAGCAGTGTAACAATAAGGGCTATGAGAACCCCTGAAATGACATTATCACTGAAGACCTGTTTTTTAAGGAAGGCTATTACAAAGCCGGCAAGGGTAAACGAAAATATTCCAGTGCCAAAAGCACCATAAGAAAGCAGGTCGTAGACAACTCCGCAGCCGGCGCCCAGGAGAATTCCTTCCAGTAAGTTTTTTTTCCCGACCGCAAGGACGAGCCCAAGAATTAAAAAATCCGGCGCCACACCGAAAATGATAAGATAATTCCTGCAGGAGGCCTGCAGCAAAAAACAAATAATCAAACCAATTATTTTTGTTATCATACCGGAAAACTACTCCTTAAAAACAATAAGAACTTCTTCGAGTTTCAAAACATTTACGGCAGGGATAACATTAATATCCAGGCTCATGCTGTCCGCAGCGGGCTTTAAGCCGCTGACTTGACCTATTAACAAACCCTTTGGAAACTTTCCGTCACCGGAAGTAACCAGCAGATCTCCCGCTTTAACTTCTTCATTTATTGAAAGATATTTCATTTTGCATAAGCCGTTTCCGGCCCCATTTATGGCACCGACAATCCGGGTTTTCTGGATAACCCCGCTTATCCCGCTTTTATAATCCGTAAGCAGCATTACCAGGGAGTATTCGGGATACACTTCAATTATTTTTCCCACTACACCGTCAGGTGTAATTACAGGCATGTCTCTGACCACGCCGTCGCGTTCACCCAGATCCACCGTTAATATTCCAAAAAAGTTGCTAATGTCCCGGCCGACGACTTTAGCCATACCGGTCTTAAAATTTACTTTTTTCTTATAATCGAGAAGGCGTTTCAATCTTTCATTCTCTTTCTCTTCCTCTGCCAGGCGGTTATTCTGATAAGCCAGATTGGACAACTCCTTATTTAATTTATCGTTATCCTGTTTAAGGTAAATAAAACTTAAAACCGAATTGCAGACATAGGAAGAGGCGCTGCCCATTTTAGCGGTAAGTTTCTGCCAGGGTTGCATTATTTCCAAAATTGCGGTATTTTTGGCTGTCTCTGAACCTTTGTTGCCGGAAACCAGAAAAATCCCCGCAGCAACAAATAGGATGACAAAAAATACAAGATAAGGCCGGTATTTATTTAAGAGTTTTTTCCACATATATTATGTACCTAATATACCAAAATACCCATTATTTCGCAAGGTTTTAAGTACCCCGGTTATTTTACTTTTCTTAGAAACCCGGACTTAAAAAAGAAAAAGCCCGCTCTTTATGAACGGGCTTTTTGCCTATTTTTATAACAGTTTAAAAATACTCCTTCTCATATACCGCAACCTCTCTCAGCAAACCATCATCAATTTCCAAAAGCCTCCCGACACCCCTAACCACACAGGTAACCGGATCCTCGGCAAGATTGACAGGAACGCCTGTTTCATATCTAAGTCTTTCCGCAAGGCCCTTCAATAAGGAAGTTCCGCCGGCAAGAATAATACCTTTATCCACAATGTCCGCCGAGAGCTCCGGCGGCGTTCTTTCCAAAGTATCTTTTATGGCCTCGATTATCTGGGAGACTGAATCTTTCATTGCCTCTCTGATTTCCTCGGACGAAACTTCGAGTGTTCGAGGCAATCCTGTTACCAGATCCCGGCCCCGCACATTTATTTTAAGCTCTTCCTTTAGAGGAAAAGCAGAACCGATTTCTATTTTTATTTCTTCTGCGGTTCTTTCACCTATTAGAACATTGTAGGCAGTTTTCAAATGGGCAGCTATTGAGTCGGATAATTCGTCGCCGCCGACCCTGACCGAAGTATTGCAAACAATACCTTTTAAGGAAATGACGGCAATCTCCGTAGTACCGCCGCCGATGTCCGCTATCATATTGCCAGTGGGAGATTCAATGGGAAGTCCCGCGCCTATTGCAGCGGCCATGGGTTCTTCAACAAGAAAAACCTCGCGGGCTCCGGCTTGCTCCGCGGAATCCCTGACTGCGCGCTTTTCCACCTCAGTAACTCCTGACGGAATACCGACGACCACTATCGGGCGAACTGGTGTTCTTTTATTATGCACTTTGTTGATAAAATATTTTAACATCTTCTCGGTGACTTCAAAATCTGCGATAACTCCGTCCTTCATAGGTCTTATTGCCAGAATGTTGCCCGGTGTACGCCCCAGCATTTTTTTTGCATCCGCGCCTACGGCAAGTATCTCATGGGTGTCTTTAACCAGTGCAACAAGTGAGGGTTCATTTACAACAATACCCTTGCCCTTAACATAAACAAGAGTCGTCGCGGTACCCAGATCTATAGCAAGATCATTCGAGAACATTCCGAAAATAAAATCCAAAATCATCAACTTCCTCCTTCTAAACTTAACTGCGAAATGAATTCAAATAATATTTCGGCTTTCTTACGACAGCCGGTTTCTATCCTCCGCTGCCTTCTTTTACCGTAGTTTTATTCTCTACATATGGTTTCAGCAAATAAACTATTCTTGGTTCTTCAAATTTCAAGCTCACCAAACTACCCTCAGGCAGATTGGTTAATAACTTTACCTCTCCTTTGGCCTTTACTATCTCAAGGCTGTCAGAGAGCTTAAAACTAACCATAATTTCTCCGAATCTGACTATGCCTTTGGTAATTTGCGTTTTAAATTTTATTCCTGAGGCGGAAACATCAACCAATTCGCCCTTTCCCAGCAGGGTCTTTAAAGTAGAAAAAACATCTACTGCGGCATTAACTTCAATCCGCTGAAAGCGGCGTTTATTAACAACAGCTTTATTCTCGTTCACCGGAGGCCTCATTTTTTCAGGTTTTTATAGCACGCATCTTCTATCAGGCCCTCAATAATATCAGCATTTTTTAACAAAATCTCCGTCTCTTTCAGTATTTTACACTTAAAAGCTTCTTCTTTCAAATACAAAAAATTAACAATTACATTCAGATAGGCGGCTTTTAAAGCGGCTTTTGCAAAATATGCGGCCACACCTACATCACTCAAAAGGTTTTTATTTCCTTTTTCCGCTAAAGGTTTGCAGGCTTGAAGCACTTTATAACAACATAACATTATATTAAAGGGTACCGTAGCTGCATTTAACAAAGCCTCTTCAAGTGCTTTGGCCCTCTCCTGTTTTTCAACTTCCGTAGTTTTCGGCAGCTTTGAGGCCTTTGAATAGTTACCATAGGCCAAAATATCTTCTTCAAGAAGCTTTAACAGCTCCTCCCTGACCTCTTCCGATTTTTTTAATAATTCTCTGATTTCTGCTTCCGCATCCGCATATTTTTCGTTACCTGCGGTAAAATTTCCCACCATGCAGTTCAAACTTGCCGATACGGCCCCAACAAGTGCTGCTGCAGCGCCTCCGCCGGGTGCCGGAAGTTTTGCGCTCAAATCAGAGGTAAATTTTCTTATTGACTCACTGGCATAAGGCATTTCTTAATCTCTCCACATTGTACTTGCCGCTGTAATAAGGCATAAACTCGCCGTCTTCCGCAGTGGCCATAACCAGCCCTGCGCCCGCATAAAGCTTCGCAGACTTGATATTGAGTTCGTTTATCTGGCCCGGATCGCGCCAGAAAGCGGAACGCGAAATAGATACATGCAATTCGCCGAAACCCATAAGCTTAAACAGTTCAAACTCTTTCTCCGCCTTAGCAGAATAGGTGACTTTGGTTTTATTGTAAATTTCCTTAGAAACTGTATTTATTTTGTCTTTGAGCGCCATTTTATTGCTATAAATGGGTTTAAAGTAACTCTTTTCTATTCTTATGATCTCAAGCACACTTTTTACAAAATCAATACCTGCTTTGGTCGAGTAACTCCGGGTATTAGAGAAGACCGGTTTTACGCCAAGGTCGGAACAATATTTGTCTATTATTTTTATTTCTTCCCGGGTTATCTCCCTGTTTTCGCAGATGCTTACCAGTACCGGCACCCCGAATTTCTTAACATTTTCGATATCGCCTGCCAGCACGAGGATGCCTTTTTCCAGGGCTGTCAGATCTTTTTGTTTTGCTTCTTCCATGGTTGCCCCGCCGTAAATATTCAGCTCATTGACAAAAGCCGTTATTACAACCATGTCGGGCATGATCTCATTTTCAGAACAGGTGATATTAAAAAACTTCTCAATGCTTAAGGGTATTCCGCTGTCGAACTTGGCAACGACAAAATCAGCCAGGGAGGCAGCCACGGAAAGCGCCAGCGGGTTGCCTTCGGGCAGAAAATTTCCGCTCGGAGAAGAATAAACCATTACCGGATCTCCGTTTTTATTTTGCATTAACTTAGGCGACATGGCGCCTTTCAGCATTCTGAAAATAGTTTCATCGAGTTTTAAATCCTTCAAATGTACGGCCGTGTTTTCCTTGGAAATCCCGACTATTATTTTTGCAAGCCGGGCTTTTAGTTCCTCTTCCGTAAGAGAAGCCGCTACCACAGCCAGAAGTTCTGAATTAAGCACATGCATAACACTCTCTTCTTTTAAAGTCCTGCCCGGGCGGGTGTTGCCAAAGCCGGTTATGATTCTTTTCAACGACTCATCCCGCGAGGTGGCCACTCTGTTCCACATAAGGTGATGAGGCAAGTTTGTCGAGTGCCCGTTATGCACAAATTGGTTATTTATGTAATTCGAAATAAAGTTGTGAAGATATGCAATATTGTTTATTTCCCCGCAGCTTGCAATAACATCTTCAAGAGGGTAGAGATTATTGTAGGTTTCATGGACCAGCATATCCTCAAGTGAAAAACCGGGAACACATAGAAGTGTTTTTTTTCTGAGCAAGGAAAAGGCCTGGATAAGGCGCTCGCAAATTATATAATGCTGATTATCAGAGCCATAAACAGGCATGGTCGGCGCAACTAAAATAAGCTTGGCTTTTCCGCCATTTTTTAACCGTTGGACAGTATCAGGGTTAAGTTTACCGCTGTACTTGCCATAAGCTGAAAAATCTCCTTTTGACAAGCCTAACTTTTCGCCAATCTCAAGAGCTGATTTAGCTTTAAAAATATTGGTTTTTT
>CAIYPD010000030.1 GCA_903928075.1 Candidatus Firestoneibacteriota bacterium | reverse complement strand
TATTCTTTATCAACTTTTTCATTCTTCCCCGGGACTCCCCCGCAAATCGCCTTTAAATTTTCGAAGACAGTTTCGGAGAATTTTTTATCGGTGCAAAGCGATTTGCCCCTGCGATGCTCCGCCGACCATTTAGCCAGATCGGAAATTCCGCACCATTCGGAAACTCCGGCCCAAATCTCCGGATGCCGGCCCGCCATCATCATCGCCATATGCCCGCCGCCGGAGGCCCCGAATAAATAAATGCGTTTCTTATCCACAGTGTAATTATTGCAAATATAATCCACTACATCGACAATGTCCCGGACTGCCTGCGGGGAAGCACAGGCATTCTTGCCCTGATTACCGCCCCGGTAGTTGGCACATATGCCTATCCAGCCTTTTCTTTTTGGTTCATTTAGAACAGGCCTGCTCGGAGTATAATCCGAGCCCCAGGAATGAAGTATCACCACCATCGGAATAGCCTTGTCCGGCTTATAATTCTCCGGCACAAACAAAGCGCAGGATTGCATAGCCCCGTCAAGCGAGGATTTCACCTGTATGTCTTTAGTTTCGGGAGGAAATTTATCAGCGCAGAAAATAACAGAGCAAAATAAAAGCACTACGAGTACAGCGTCAATACGAAGCTTCATGGCTCTCCTCCAATAAAACAATATGGTCTAAAGTCTGTAATGTCAAATGTCCGTAAAGGTCTTACAATCGTTGAAAGCTATTAATAAAAACTACTTACTTGTCCTAAATGTGTGTTTGTCTGTGTTGATTGGTGATTCAATATCGTCACTTGTGTTTAGTTTACCATCGGGACCACAGCTCCTCAACAAGTAATTATCTACTTTACCTTTAGTGTCCTTTGAATAAATTGGTTTGTAAATATATTTATTATTCCAATAATCCATATCGCCCTTTTCTTGAAGATACCCCTCTTTTATCAACACTTCTAAATTGTCAGGGTAATATTTATAATGAGTATTATATAATTCAAGCGAAGATTGAATTCCTCCAAGACTAGCTGCACATACAACCGATTCTTCCACAGGATCAACAATAGCCACATTGCCTATAAAAACTACACCTATTATTATAGTAGATATAGTGAATAATAAAATTAAACCACTTTTTGTATATTGTTTTTTTACGAATGCATAAACACATTCCGTTAACAAATTATACTGCATTAATGCAGGACTTTATGGACCTTACGAACTTTACGGACTTTATAGACTTTTTTTATCTTATCTTCGTTAAAATATACGGTCCATTGGGGATAACTCCAATTGTCTTATTTGCAGGTATCGCGGCTATCTCGCGGTTTAGGTCTTCCACAATATTCACCCTGCAGAGTTTTTTATCCTTTTCACAAAGCCCGCCGGTGAAGAGTTTTACTTTTGCTTTCAATAAACCTTTGACCAACTCCTGGATCTGCCACTGTTCGGCATGGAAGTAATTTTTTTTAAATATTTTTTTAAGAAAATCCTCAGGTGAGCTTAAACCTTTGAGCAAATCTCTGAAGTCCTTTCCGCCCACACCGTCAGAACAGCCGGAAACGATTATTATTTCCCCACCTTTCTTTACCACCTCGGAAGCGCCCACTATGCCTTTAACCGTCTGATAAAAATTACGGTCTAAAGGATACCCGCCCGCGCTGGTTATCACGACATCGAGCGGTTTTTTTACGGTATCCCTCACATGTTTAAGGCAAAAACTCATGCCGGCCTTGTGGGCCTTTTTCCAATCACCGGCAAATACTCCGGTTATCTTTTTTTCACTGTCTAGTGTGACATTTATCAGAAATTCTACGCCCGCTTTTTTTGAGACGGCTTCCGCCAGCTTATCACAGGGATTTTTTTTAATATTTCCCGAGACGGCATACCTTGAGGCAAGATACTTAGCCGAGTGGAAAGTTTTTATAGTTTCATAACCCGCAACTCCCGGACAGACACCCTTTCTCCCTCCGGAAAATCCCGCCATGAAGTGCGGCTCGATAAAGCCGGTGACAATTTTAAAAGAAGCCTCAAAGTATTTTTTATTTACCAGGAGTTTTGCACCGCCTGCTTTGCCAAGATATTTCTGGTCTTTATTATTGAAACAGTCGTGATTTAGGACCCGGCACCTGCCAGCTATCTCATTACCTACCAGCTCTTTAATGGCAGCGTTGTTTAAAGGCAAATGCGTCCCGTTTCCTATCAAAATAAAGATATTCTTATCAGGAATATCAGCGAGTTTAAGAATTTTAAATATTTCCGGAAGAATTATTTTATTGGGCACCGGACGGGTATTATCGGAGATAACAATACATACTTTATCAGTTTTTTTGACAAGCTTTAAAAGTGGCGCGGTTCCCAGCGGTTTTGAAAGAGCCCGGCGGATTTTCTTTGAGGGATTTTGCAAGGGACGGGATTTAGCCATGGAAAACACCTTGACTACTTTCTTATTTTTTAAATCAACCACCAGTCCTTTTTTTCCGTAATCCAGTTTTACTTTCATTTTACCTTCTCTTTTTTACCATCTCCTTGCGATAGGCACCTTCTGCAGAAACATCCATCTCGGCAACCTGCCCGGGTTTAAAAAGTTTAATCCCGCCAAAAGCCTTCGCAATAAATGTGGTCTTAATCATCATCTCTACCAGCAAAGTCCGGTAATAAGCTTCATCAACATTTTCACCGACCGTTACGAGCCCGTGATTCTGAAGAATGAAAGCATTGTGTTTTTTTAGCGCCGCTTTGGCTCTGCCTGCCAGTTCCTCACTCGATGGATATTCAAAGTTTATTACCGGCACTTCCGTGCCGATAACGGTAACATGATCCGGGAAAAAGAATTTCAAAGGTTTCTTTTGCATACTATAAGCTATCGAATACGGTCCGTGGGTGTGCATCACGCATTTAATTTCGGGTCTCGCTTTGTAGCAGGCCGTGTGCATCGGAGTTTCACAGGAAGGCCGCCCGGTCCCGCCAACTACCTTCCTTGAGTCAAGTTCAACTTCTATATAGGACGCGGCTGTTCCGTCCTCCATGCAGGCTCCCGATTTCTTAATGAAGATGGTTTCGCCCGCTCTGATACTTAAGTTCCCTCCGGGACCGACTACCACTCCTTTTTCGGCAAGTTTCTTACCCGCACTTATAAGGTTGTTAAGCATTCTACGGCTGTTTGCTTTCATAATTTAACCCTTTTTAATCTTCAAGAATTTCGCATAGTTTTCATTCCAGCCGGCATTATTTGCGGGGTTATAAACATTGAGCGGAAAAGAATTTTTAATAAGTACCCGGGCGTGATTTAAATCCTTAACCTCTTTTGAGACAATCGCCTGGACAACAATATTACCGAGTGCTGTTGCTTCAATAGGACCTGCGACGACTTTTAATCCGCAGGCGTCCGAGGTATACCTGCAAAGCGGCTCATTCTGAGAACCACCCCCGAGGATATGCAGCACCTCAATTTTTTTGCCTTTTATTTGTTCAAGCACTTTAATACTGCTTCTATATTCAAAAGCAAGGCTTTCCATAATACACCTTATTATTTCGCCTCTTGTTTTTAACGGCTTCTGCCCGGTTTTTTTAAGAAAATTGTTTATTGCCTGCGGCATGTCCGGGGCAGCGTAGAATGTTTCATCATTTGGATCCACAAAAGCCTTAAAACCTAAGGCCTTTTCCGCCTCTTTTACAAGGCGGGGATAGGAAAGCTCTTTTCTGTCGTCCTCCATCCATTTTTTACGGCAACGCTGAATCAGCCAGAGACCCATAACATTCTTAATAAGCCGGTTTGTGTTATAGACGCCTGCTTCATTGGTAAAATTATTTTCCAGGGTAATGTCATTTATAACAGGTTTTTTTGTTTCTATGCCGATAAGGGACCAGGTTCCGGAACTTAAATAAGCCCAGCTGGTGTTTTGGTCCGCGGGAGTTGCGGCTACCGCGCTTGCCGTATCATGGCCTCCGACACTTACAACATTTATTCCTGAGGTACCCATCTCTTTTTGGATTTCTTTTTTTACAGCCCCGACCCGGGTTCCCGCCGGTCTGGGCTTCAGCATTATTTTCCCCGGCACCCCGGCCTTAGCCAGCAGATAGGAAGACCAGTTCTTTTTTTTAGAGTCATAAAGTTGCGAGGTGCTGACTATGGTCTGTTCGGAATTCTTTTTACCAGTAAAGAAATAGGCCAGCAAATCCGGCATCTGTAAAAGAGTCGACGCACGGCTAAGAATTTCCGGATCTTTTTTGCTCTGCGCAAAGAGCTGCACAGAGGTATTGAAGAAGTTATACTGTATACCCGTAATGTCGTAAACTCTTTTTTTCCCGGCGGCTTTTATAAACTTCCCTATCATGCCCTTGGTGCGATTGTCCCGGTAATGCACCGGGTTGGAGAGCAGGTTGCCTCTCTTATCAAGTAATCCGTAGTCACAGCCCCAGGTATCTATCCCGATACTGACAATGTTTTTTTTAAGCGCGGGTTCACAAAGCATAATAGATTTTTTTAGTTCATTAAAGAAGAACGGCAGGTCCCAGTAGAGAGTGCCGTTGAGTTCCACCGGATCGTTGGAGAACCGGCGCAGGACTTCAAGTTTTATCTTTCCGTTTTTTATGCAGCCGTAAACCCCGCGGCCGCTTTCGGCGCCCAGGTCAAACGCAATATACCCTTTTTGTTTTGACACAAATACCCCTTTACCTCTTTATTTTAAAACCGCAAGACACTTTTGGACCTTAAGCGCATTTTTCTTTATCTATTTTCCGGTATTTTTTTTGTCTTTTTCTTCCGGCTCATCTTTCATTGCTTTCTTGAACTCTTTAATAGAGTTGCCCAGTGATTTTCCGACCCCCGGAAGCTTGCCGGCACCGAAAATCAGAAGCGCAATAACCAGAATAACTACCAGTTCAGGTAAACCTATCCCGCCCATAACTCCTCCTCCCGCCAAAGCTCCTTAACTTTCACTTCTTTGGACCAAACTCTTTTTTTAGCTCTGTTAAAGTGTAGCAGTAAAAGCGCTTATTCTCTTAACTGCTTCTCTGATATTTTCGTGGGAGTTGGCAAAGCAAAATCTGACAAAACCTTCTCCGCTGTCGCCAAAGGCCGAACCGTTTACCGCTGAGACCTTGGCTTCTTTGATCATCCTTAGTACAAACTCCTCGGATTTCATATTCAGTTTTGATATATTGGCAAACGCATAAAAAGCGCCTTCAGGCTGAATACAGGTAATCTTTCCGGTGGCATTCAAACCATCAACCAGAATCTTGGATCTTTCTTTAAAAGCCTGAACCATTTTTGCCACGCAATCCTGCGGTCCGGTTAACGCCGCTACTGCGGCTTTTTGTGCCACAGAATTAGCGTGAGTAATAGTATAAAGAGACACTTTTCTTAAACCCGCAGAGATTTCCTTGTTCGCCAGCGCAAACCCGATTCTCCAGCCGGTCATCGCGTAGGTTTTTGAGAGCGTGAACTGGGTTATGGTCAAATCCCTCATCCCGGGAAGGGAGCCGATTGAGATATGCTTCCTTCCGCCGAGTATGAGTTTTTCGTAGGACTCATCAGATAGCACAAATATACCTTTTTTGCGGGCTATTTCCGCTATAGCCATAATATTTTCTTCGGTCATGACTCCGCCCGTCGGATTATTAGGGCTATTAATAACAATGCATTTTGTTTTTGAGGTAATTTTTTTACTTACTTCCTCAGGCAGCATATTAAAACCGTCTTTTTCCTTTAGCGTGACAAGCACGGGTTTGGCTTCCAGTATTCCCAAAATCCCTAGATAGACCGGCCAGACCGGATCGGAGACAATAACTTCATCACCCGGATTAACCAGGGTCTGAAGCGCGGAATATATGGCTCCGACACCCCCCTGGGTAACGGTAATTTCGGTTTCCGGATCATAGTCCAGGCCATTTTCGGTTTTGAAGCGGGCCGAAGCAGCCTTTCTAAGTTCCATAATCCCGGGTCCGGGCGTGTAATGTGAAAAGCCGCCCTTGATAGCGGAAATAGCCGCCTCTTTAATATGCTCGGGAACATCAAAATCCGGCTCACCCAGATCCATCCTGATTACATCCTTGAGCTGCATTACCATATCTGAGATCTTCCTGATACCGGACATGGGGGCGTTAACAACATTTAAATTCAGTTTTGACTTAATTTCCATTAGTGCCTCCGGAGCCTTTCTTAAATTTTACTTAATAGTTGCGGTCAAGGGTAAAAGCAGCTGTTTTTTCGAGTGCGTCCCTGAATTCATTTTTCGGTAACTTTTTCAAGGCGGCGAGAGATTTATTTACATATACTTCCGCTTTTTCGAAAGCCGAATTCAAACTGTCGTATTTTTTAAGAATCGCCACAATATACCTGGTCCCGTCTTTTACCTTTTTCCCGTTACGGACAAGCAATAAAATATCGCTGATTTTTTTCTTCTCTTTTCTGTCGGCTTTTTTAAGAGCATCGATGACCGGCAAGGTAAGTTTCCCCTCGAGCAGATCTGAGGCAACGGGCTTACCAAGTTTGTCTTCAGCGCCGGTAAAATCAAGTATATCGTCAACGATCTGAAAAGCTATTCCGAAATTTCTCCCGTACTCTTTCATGGCTCTGGTCTGCTCTTTATTTGCTTGAGCCAGCACAGCTCCTGCTTCGGCCGCTGCCATAAAAAGTCCAGCAGTTTTACCGGTAATCACTCTCAAATATTCCTTTTCGGAAATAGTTACTTTAAAAAGTCCGGTTACTTCTTCTATTTCACCCTGGACCAGTTCCCGGGCTGCCCTGCCAATAATTCTATTTATCTGCTCTATAGTTTTTGAACTTTCCAGGTTGTAAAGCAAAGACATGGAAAAGGCGGTCAGGAGGTCACCCGAAAGAACAGCTTTTTTATTGCCATAGAGTGAGTTAATGGTCTGCTTGCCTCTTCTTAAATTGGAACCCTCTATCACATCATCGTGCAACAAAGAAGCGTTGTGAAACATTTCTATCACAGCTCCATAATTAAGAGCCTGTTTTAAATAACTATTCCTTTCTTTAGAACGAAAAATCCTGAACGCAAGCATTAAAAGCGAAGGGCGGATTTTTTTCCCCCCCGTAAGAAGATGCTCTTTGATACCGGGAACGAATCGATCCGCCCGGGCAGCAATAGTCAGAAGTTTTTTATTAATCAGTCTTAAATCTCTTTTAATAATTTTGGAGCCAGAATGCATTGTAAAATCCCCTTTAGCCTACCACTTCACTCATGGAGAACATAGGCATAAACATGGCGATAACTATACCGCCGATAACTACTCCTAGGAAGGCCATAATAAGGGGTTCCAACATGGAGGTTAAACCGCTCACTGCAGTGTCTACTTCATCGTCATAGAAATCCGCGCTTCTTATCAACATATCATCAATGGTCCCGGTTTCTTCTCCCACCGCAACCATCTGAATTATCATTACAGGAAATATTCCCGACTCCTTAAGAGGCCCCGTTATATTTTCCCCTTCCCGAATTGCCGCCCGGGCTTTCATAATGGCCTCTTCTACAACCAGATTACCCGAGGTTTTGGCCGTTATTTCAAGTGCTTCCAGGATAGCTACGCCGGACTTAATAAGTGTTCCAAGCGTGCGGGCAAATTTGGCAACTGCAACTTTTTTTATAAGAACGCCGAACATCGGAAGTTTTAATTGAATACCGTCCCACTGTAACTGGCCTTTTCTCGTTTTCAAATAGCGGTGCAGAAGAAACCAGCCGCCGCCTATCACAGCCGCTTCAATAAATACCTGGGGTGGTTTAAAAAAAGCCTGCATAAAATCTGATATTGCCAGAACCACCATCGTGGGCGCCGGAAGTTTGGAGCCAAAACTCTCAAAAACTGTTTTAAATGTCGGTAAAACAGCAACCATAAGAAAGACGGTTACACCGATGGCCACGCCCAGAACCATAATAGGATAAGTTAACGCCGATTTAACCTTTCTTTTAAGGGCATCAGCTTTTTCCAGATATGTAGAAAGACGCTGAAGGATACCGTCAAGAATACCACCGGTTTCCCCGGCTTTTACCATATTAACAAAGAGCCCGGAAAATATTTCCGGATGTTTTGCCATGGCGTCAGAGAGGGTTTGACCCTGTCCGATGTCTTCTCTGATCTTTCCGACGCATTCCTTTAATTTCCGGCTTTCAACCTGCTCGTAGATAATATTTAACGACTGCAACACCGGAACACCTGCGGATATCATCGTCGCAAACTGCCTGGCAAATATAGAGAGATCCTTAACCGTAACCGAGCCCCCTCTACCCGCAAGCCTTTTCTTTTTTTCCGCAACTGAAGAAACAAGCGACAATCTCTGACCCTTTAGTTTGGCCGAAAGCACCCTTTCGTTCTCGGCTTCCATTATTCCGGAGATGGTAGAACCAGCTGCGGTCTTTGCTTTATAATTATATACTGCCATCTATCTCCCCCTAGACACCTTTTACCATTCTCTGCAAATCTTTCTGATCAAGCGAAGCAAACATAATTTCATTGTAGGTAACAAGTTGTTTTTGATATAAATTAAAAAGCGCCTGATTAAGCGTGATCATCCCTGAATCTCCGGCGGTCTGCATGGTTGAGTAGACCTGATGAACTTTATCTTCGCGAATCAAATTTCTAATAGCCGAGTTCGGCATCATAACTTCAATGGCAGCCACCCGGCCTCCGGAATAAGCCTTGGGAAGCAGGGTCTGGGAAAGAACCGCCTGCAAGGTGAACGAAAGCTGTGTCCTTACCTGCTGCTGCTGGTGCGGAGGAAAAACATCTATAACCCTGTTTATCGACTGCACGGCATCTGTGGTATGGAGCGTGCCAAACACCAGATGCCCTGTTTCGCCTATAGTCAGCGCCGCTTGTATTGTTTCCAGATCGCGCATTTCTCCTATCACTATTACATCAGGGTCCTGTCTTAAGATATGTCTTAAGGCCGAAGTAAAATTCGGCGTATCCACGCCAATCTCCCTCTGGTTAACTATGCAATTCTTGTGATGATAGACATATTCTATCGGGTCCTCAATAGTAATAATATGCCCTTTCCTGTCGCTGTTTATGTAGTCAATTATTGAGGCAATGGTTGTGGATTTTCCGGAACCCGTAGGACCGGTTACCAGAACCAGGCCTTTAGGGAGTTTAACAATAGTGTTGCTGACAACTTCAGGCAGGCCAAGTTCTTCAAAGGTTGCTATTGTAGAAGGGATATTGCGCATAACCGCCGCAACAGCGCCTCTTTGCCTGAAAACATTCATTCTAACGCGGCCCAGGCCTTTTACTCCGAAGGCCAAATCCAGTTCATTTTCTCTTTCGAATTTTTCTTTTTGCTCATCCGTTAAAACACCGTAAACAAGTTCCTGACAGGATTCGGGAGTGAGTTTATCCAGCTCGGTGGTGACAATTTCCCCGTCAATCCTTAATGCCGGAGACGAACCCGAAGTAAGATGAAGATCTGAGGCATTCTTTTCAAATAAAACTCTGAGTAAATCATTAATGGTGAATGTACTCAAATCCCCTCCTAATCTATGGATGTCGTCCTTAATAATTCTTCGATACTGGTTGTCCCTGCTCTGACTTTACGGATTCCGGCTTCACGCAGGGTAATCATTCCTGTTTCTATCGCCATTTTCTTAATATCCGTGCCGGAAGCGTGCTTCAAGACAAGTTTTCTGATTTCATCATTCATTACCATAACTTCGTAAATAGCCGCCCGGCCTTTGTAACCCGTTTTTGCGCAATGCTGGCATCCGAGGCCGCGGTAGAAGACCACTTTTTCCCCACCTACCGGCTTGATGTTAAGGTCTTCAAGAACTTCTTCCGAGACCTCATAGGCTTCTTTGCATTTAGGGCATATTTTTCTAAGAAGACGCTGGGCGATAACCATAATCACAGAAGAAGTAATAAGGAAAGGCTCGACACCCATATTATCAAGACGCGTCATTGCCTGCGGGGCATCATTAGTATGCAAAGTTGAGAGCACCAGGTGGCCGGTAAGTGCGGCGTTTATAGCAATAAGCGCCGTTTCCGAATCGCGGATTTCACCCACGAGAATAATATCAGGATCCTGCCGGAGGAAAGATTTCAGGCCGCTTGCGAAGGTCAAGCCGGCTTTAGGATTAACCATAACCTGGTTCACGCCCTGGGTTACAAATTCTATAGGATCTTCTATGGTCACAATGTTTACATCTGGATAATTAAGCAGCGCCAGGGTTGAAAAGAGGGTCACAGATTTACCGGAACCGGTAGGACCGGTAACAAGTATCATGCCGTAAGGCGCATCTACATTTTTCTTATAAAGTTGTAAAATATCAGGTTCAAAGCCCAGCTGGTTAAGATCTAACTGTAAATTTGAAGTATCCAGAACTCTGATAACGACTTTTTCCCCGAAACCCGTAGGCAGTACCGAAACACGCATATCGACTTCTTTGCCGGAAACCTTTACCTTGCAACGGCCATCCTGGGGCCGTCTCCTCTCCGCGATATCAAGCTCGGAAATAATTTTCATACGGGACACCAGCGCCGCGTAAACTTTTCTGGGCGGAGCCGATTTTTCATGCAGTACGCCGTCTATTCGGTAACGCATCCTGGTCGTCTTTTCGTAGATTTCAAGATGAATATCCGAGGCTTTTTCTTCAATAGCGCGGGTCAGCATCGCGTTTACAAGTTTAACTATAGGAGCATCTTCGGAAGCCGCTGCCAGTTTCGCAGCATCGATCTCGTCCTCCGCCTCTACAATCTCCATATCCTCTACATTTTCAAGATCCTTCATTACTTCTTCCATCTCGGCGGTGGAATTACTGAAAATTTTCTGAATCAAAGCCTTAATTTCACTTTCACTGGATAAAACCGGAGTCACATCAAAACCGGTCATCAACCTTATATCATCAATTGCGGAAACATTTAAAGGATCCGACATAGCTACCGTCAGATTGTTGCCTTTTTTGGAAATGGCGACAAGAATTTGCCGCTGGCAGACATTTTCCGGAAGAAGTTTTACAACAACGGGATCAACTTCGCCCTGTTCGGTAAGATTGACGGTAGGAATACCCATTTGGGTGCCCATAAAGGCCATGAGAACTTCATCGGTGATATAGCCCAACTTAACGAGAGCCTGCTCTAAACGCACATTCTGGGCTTTTGATTCTTTTAGTGCTTCCTGTAATTGAGCATCGGTAATTATGCCCTCATCAACAAGCATCTGAGCCAGTTTCTTTTTCATGGATACAGTCATAGTTCAAGTACCCCCTTCAGCCTAAAAGCTTCTTGATCTCATCAACAAATTCCCCTATATCTTTGAACTGCCGGTAAACAGAAGCAAACCTGACATATGCAACATGGTCAAGTTTTTTTAACTGAACCATTACCAGGTCGCCAAGGTCCTTCCCGTTAATCTCTTTATCCATGCGGTTGTGCACGGCTTTTTCTATCTCCTGCACAACTGTCTCCATGGCGGCCATGGAAACCGGCCGTTTTTCACAAGCCTTTTTAATTCCGTTTAGTATCTTAAACCTGTCAAAGGTTTCCCGCCGGCCGTCTTTTTTCACGACTACGGGCATTATATTCTCCACCTGTTCATAAGTCGTAAAACGCTTGGAGCACTTAAGACATTCTCTGCGGCGTCTTACAGAATTACCATCTTTGCTTTCACGGGAATCAAGAACTTTATCATTTTTAAAATTACAAAAGGGACATTTCATATGTCAATATTATATATTAGATTGACTTAAAAAACAATGCCCAAAATAGGGCCTTTGGGCTGATGACACGGATGGGTAAAGAGATGACACAGATACAGAAACAGCATTACTTGTTTTTTTGCTTTAAATTATCAGCAAATTCTATTGAGGCTCACAGAAAAACCTTCAATTATTTACATTTTTTAAATATTCTCTTGTATCTTTCTCTTGATTTATTCTTTTCAACAGATTTTCTCTCGAATATAACTCTACAAATCTTTCCTTTTTAATATCACCCATTTTTATCACGCTAAACTGTTCGTTTGGATACTTATTTAGTATGCCTTTTCTTTCTTGTTGAAATCTAATCCAAAGTTTTTCAATATCATCATATTTCTCAATATTTTTATAAATCCTATCTATTCCATTAATATATGGCGAAAAATTTAAATTTGCATAATTAACAT
>CAIYPD010000029.1 GCA_903928075.1 Candidatus Firestoneibacteriota bacterium | reverse complement strand
TACGGGGTCTCGGCAAAATTAATGAACGAAGATAAGGAAAGAAACTTTACGATTACCGAGCGCCAGGTGATAAAAACTCTCCAGATCCAGGATGTCCGGGATATCGAAAAAAGCGAATACAGAATGTTTAAACAGCTCAACATGGAAGGAATAAAGTCCCTAGTTTGCATTCCCTTATTGGCGAAGAACAAAGTAATAGGTATTCTTACCCTCTACTTCAGATACCAGCGGGAATTTACGGAATCCGACAAAAAAATCATGCTCATCTTTACCTCGCATACGGCTATTGCGATTGAGAACACCAGGTTATTTAAATCCTGGAAGACGATGTACTTGAATGTTATTAAATCTTTCGCAACGGCGCTTGACGGGAAAGACACCTATACAAAGGGCCATTCTGAAGTAGTACTTAAATACGCAACGGCTATCGCATGGGAAATGAAACTTCAGGAAAGTGAAATTGAGTTATTGCAATACAGTGCAATTTTGCATGATATCGGGAAAATCGGCATTGCAGACGATATACTTAAAAAACCCGCAAAACTCACAAAAGAAGAGTTTGAAATAATAAAAAAACACCCGGCTATCGGCGCAAATATTCTGGAAAGTATCGAGGAATTTAAAGAAGTTGCAAAAATAGTATTGCATCATCATGAGGCTTTTGGCGGCCAAGGCTATCCGGATGGCCTTAGAAAAGAAGAAATACCTTTACTCTCGAGGATAATTACGGTTGCTGATTCTTTTGAAGCTATGACTTCGGACCGGCCTTATAGAAAGGCCCTGGAATATGTAGTTGCCATAAAAGAGCTGGAAGCAAACAAGAACACCCAATTTGACCCGTACATAGTCGATGTTTTCAAAAAAGTAATCGCAAAACAAAAAGAATGATTAAACAAGTCAATAAATTTGTAAATACTTTTATTACTGAGAACAGACTACGGCTCATGCCCTGGCTGTTAAGAACCTCCACCCTGCGGATACTCTTGCTGCTCGGTACTTTTGTACTCTTAGATTACGAGGAAATAAACAGTCTCTATATTGAATATGGCATCTTTCTTTTATTTGTTTTCTTTTTTATAAAAACTGACATTAATAATTACTGGCAAATCCGCGGGCTCCAGCATATGTACGGGGAATTTAAAGATATTAACCGTATAACAGAAGCGCTAAGAAGCACGATGAAACTTGAGACTGTGCTGGATATGATAATGCAAAACCTTACCCGGGAACTTAATTATGAGAGGGCCTTTATTTTCCTGTCCGTAGTGGAAAAACAGAAGACGGTGCTTCGGGGGGAGTTGGGTATAGGGGTATTAACCGAAGTTTTACGCCAGCAGGTCTTTGAGCTTGATGACGCCGAGGGTATAATCTCAAGGGTTGCCCTGGAAAAGAAACCGTTCATTATTAAAGATGCCGCAAATGACCATAGATGCGAGCAAAGACTTGTTAACCTTTTGAACCTTAAAGAGTTCGCGGCGCTTCCTCTTATTATCAGGGATAATGTCCTCGGGGTACTGGTAGTGGTTGCCGACGGTTTCACGAAGTCGGAGATTAATGAAGAGGATCTGACTCTCCTTGAGATTTTTGCTAATCAGTCGGCCATAGCCATACAAAACGCCCGCTTTTATGAAAAGATTGAAAGGCTATCCTTCTCGGATGAATTAACGGGGCTCTATAATCACAGATACTTTCAGGAAAAGTTAATAGAAGAATTTACAAAAGCCGAACAAAAGCATACAAAAATTTCTCTGATATATTTTGATCTGGATGATTTTAAATATTATAATGACACTTTCGGACACCTGATGGGAGACAGTATATTAAGGTCTATAGGCCTAATCCTGCGCGGCGTGCTCGACGATAGTGCTTGTCCGGCCAGATACGGAGGGGAGGAGTTTGCGGTAATTTTAACCGGGGTAAGCAAGGCAGAGACTGCGGCGCTGGCCGATATGATACGGGTTAGAGTTGAGAATTTTGAATTTGAATATAAAAAAGAAGACCGTCAGAAGAACCTGACAATAAGCACAGGTGTCGCGGTTTTTCCGGATGATGTTAAGAACGCCCACGGGCTCATTGATACGGCAGATGACCGTCTTTATAAAGCAAAACGGAGCGGCAAAAACAGGGTGGTAACGGAATGAAAACTTTTACGGTTCCTAATTTTCTGACTTTACTCAGAATTCTTGCGGTGCCGGTGTTTATAATATTCTTTAAGAAAAACATAACTGTTTCCACCGCCATCTTCTTTTTTGCCATCATTACCGATGTAATAGACGGCGTGGTCGCGAGGCTTTCCAGATCACGCAGTGTCCTGGGCACCATGCTCGATCCGCTGGCTGACAAACTACTCATTGATACGGCATTTATTCTTTTTGCTTTTAATAATATACCTGCCCTGCCCATGATACCCGACTGGATAGCAATTGTAGTGATAAGCCGGGATATTTTGCTCATTATCGGCTGGCTCCTGGTTTATATAATTACGCATAACATGAAAGTAGAGCCCAGTGTTTTTGGAAAGTTCACTAATTTTCTTGAAAGTACTTCGGTAATGCTGTTATTACTAAATTCGGTATTTTCCTTAAACTTAAATCTCGAAATTTATCTTTATGCCACGGTCTTAATGTGCGCAATTTCACTGTTTGATTACAGTTGGAAGGGAATTAAGAGATTTGGTTAACGAGACTTTTCAAATAACAGGCGCAGTCGTACTGGCTTACCTCCTGGGCTCTATTCCGTCGGGGCTGATAATAGGAAAAGTGTTCTTCAAGAAAGATATTAGAGAGCTGGGCAGCAGGAACATCGGGGCGACAAATATTATGAGAACCTTTGGCGTCATGCCGGGTATAATTGTGCTGCTTTTCGACGCGCTAAAAGGCTTTCTAAGCGTTAATTATCTTCCCGGCTTAATGGTGACGGTCTTAAATACGCAAAATTATTCTACGGGCATGTTACTGACTGTTTCGATATTTTGCGGATTGGGAGCCATTGCCGGACACAATTGGCCGGTCTTTATTAATTTTAAGGGCGGAAAAGGTGTTGCGACAAGTATAGGCGTGGCTCTATCTCTTGCGCCCAAAGAAGCCGGTGCAGCTTTTTTGGCTTTCCTTCTTCTGGCGTTAAGC
>CAIYPD010000028.1 GCA_903928075.1 Candidatus Firestoneibacteriota bacterium | reverse complement strand
TGTTGAAGTTCAGCGCTTCTTGGAAGAAATGCTAATTTAGCAAGTAGAGGGTTTTAAGGTTGTGCTCCGAAGGAAAGCAGTAAAAATCGATACCAAAGGAGCATGACAATGACAGAATCAGTATTGGAAAGAAACTCGGAAATACAGGCAACCCCCGGAAGCGGCGACAAGCTGCTCAGGAAAATCAGGAAATCAACCAACCGCAAGTACACCTCAGAAGATAAGATCCGCATAGTCCTGGAAGGCTTCAGACGTGAAATATCCGTTGCTGACCTTTGCCGTAGAGAAAATCTTCACGCTGCGATATACTACAAGTGGCTGAAGGATTTTATGGAGGCCGGGAAAAACCGCTTAAAAGGAGACTTCGTGAGAGAGGCAAACAGCAGTGAAGTAAAAGAACTTCGTAAGCAAAATGAGAAGCTGAAAGCCGTAGTGGGAGACCTGGCGTTGCAGATTTATCTCTTAAAAAAAAGTGTGGCAGATTAGCGGATAACTGGCACATATATATGAACCCACAAGAGATAGCAGAGCTGATTGAGAAAATAGAGTTGTCCGGGACAAACCGGAAGAAGCTGCTAAAATGTATTAAGATTCCCGTGTCAACATATTATCACTGGAGGGAAGTATTTTGGGAAAGAGGGATTAGCGGGTTAATGAAAATGTCTACACGACCAGGAAGAGTCTGGAACAAGATACTGCCGGATGAAGAAGATATAATCCTGCAGGAAGCGAAACTACATCCGGAGCTTACGCCGAGGCTGATAGCGGTCAAAATCACTGATACTAAAGGGTTTTACGTAGGTGAGAAGACTGTATATCGGTTGTTAAAGAAATATAACTTGGTAGCAGCCCGACCGCTTGAAGAAATGCCTGCAAAAAAAGAGTACCGGGTAAAGACCACAAGAGTGGATCAGATGTGGCAATGCGACGGGACAAATATGTTTGTGAGCGGCTGGGGTTTTTACAAGTATATTCCGGTGCTGGATGATTTTTCCAGGTATGCGCTAACGGATGAACTGAGGCTTGATGAAACAGGTTATTCGATTAGTGATGCGGTGGAAGAGGCCATAGAAGAGGCAAAGAGCTTGGGTCATACGCTTGATCCAAAACCGCTATTGCTTTCAGATAACGGTTCTGCATTTGTTGGAGAGGTCCTTGCGAATTATCTTAGAGCGCATGGAATCACTCACATATTCGGCAGGCCGTTTCATCCTCAGACGCAGGGCAAGGTTGAAAGGTTCAACAGAACAACAAAGAGCAAGACTGTAGACCTGATAGTTTATTGCTCTCCGGATGAACTGCAGGCAGCGCTTAAAGAGGCAATCAGAGTTTACAATAACACCCCTCACACTTCTCTGCATAATGTCAGTCCGGCGGATGTTTATGCAGGAAGGATGCAAGAGATCCTAAAGCGCAGGGAAAATCTTAAAAAATTGACTTTGGAAAGGAGGAAGGCGTATAATTTAGGTGGTAAGGAGGTGTCAGAAAATGACTAAGCACACCTTAAACCCACTACTTGCTTATGAGCCAAAAGTTCCAAAAAGTCCTGAACCGTTACATGAGAGCGATGCTCTAGATGGGTAGAAGAGCGGAAGTACAAAATTACTAATAACTGATTGCTAATAGCTGATTAAGGGAGACTAACGACAACTTTAAGGAACGGATACCGTATTAGTTTGTAAAGGAGCATGGGATCGAGGGTCCGGGGCTGGAAAAGCAAGAAGACAATGAATGACGGAGAGGAAATGAATATTAATGAAACAATTAAATCTATCAGAAGTTGTCAGGAGGGATGCTATAAAGATAGATATATTAAATCATTGCCGACTCTTAAAAACAGGATAATATCGGTTGATGAGCTAAAAAGAGCATTGCCTTTAGTTGACGATTATAGAGGGCAAAAGATACTTTTTATTTCACAGGCACCATCAAAACAGGCCTGGGCTGATGGACAGTTGAGTACAGAGAAAAATGCCTTTCTGACCGAATTTCTTCTTCCAAAGGTATTTAAAGGGATGAAGATATCTGAAGCTCTCGAAATTTGGAAAAAAAGAGTGTTCTGGTTGCATACAGCAAACTGTTATCCATTCGTATTCCTAGATGGAAAAAATAAGAATAGAGATATGCCTCCGGATCAGAAATGTGCCAATAAGTATTTTGAGTTGGTTGTTGAAGGCATAAACCCTGAGTTGATAGTTCTGATGGGAGGGTCCGCTCTTATATATTTCAGTGCATCAATAAAAACTCAAGTTGACTGTAAATATAAAGATCCAGGGATAGGTGAAGTTGTAAACTGGCAGTATTCAAGCGGCATGAGGCTTCGGATTAAGACCAAAAACAAAGAAAAAACCTATGAAGCGATAGCAGTCAAACATGCCGTCTGGGATAGTCTTACTGTAGAGCAAAAAAAAGCTTATGAAACATTTTTCCAGGCAATAAGAGACATTAAATAGTGATCCTACTTGGACTCTTAGGAGATATATGAACCTTAAAAGTATAACATTTATTAAAGACTACAAAATGTTCAAAGCAGGGACGACGTTTAATTTCTCTGAATCTATACTTAATGTAATAACGGCTTGTGGAGGCGGTGGCAAAAGTATTTTAACGCGACTTCTAATAAGTATCTTGGATCCAAAAGCGAATTTAAGTGACTGTGCTGTAAAAGTAGAATATGTTAAGACTGATTATGGATTTGAGCACCCGATAATAATAGATAATCCATTTAGCGGGTTAGAGCATTCTGAAATAGGTGCCTACTTGAGGATATTAAAGAAACTTGCCCGGCATAGACAAATAATCATAACGGTTCGTAGCCACAACTCCATGATAAGTCAGAATATAAAGACAAACGCGAATAGGATTGCGTTAGAAGGAATGAATAATTATTATAAAGATAAATCAAGCGATTCATATAACGATTATCACGAAAATGGAAAACTTAAGGAAGAAGGATATTATGAAAATGGCGAACGAAATGGTCACTTTAAATTCTATTATGCAAATGGGAAGCTCGAAGAAGAAGGGACTTATAAGGATAATAGAGCAGTAGGTTTATATAAATGGTATGATTTGAAAGGAAAACTTTTGGAAGAAAGGAATTACGAAAATGGCATATCAAACGGATTGTGTAAAGAGTATTATGCAAGCGGAAAAATCAAGAAAAAATATTACTATAAGGATGCCAAAATAACCGGTCTATTTCTGGTATTTCGTGCGAACGGTGTGCTTCGGAGCAGAGAAAATTATAAAGATGATAAAAAAGACGGGACATTTGAGACATTTCACCCTAATGGTAAAATCAAATCTGTAAATAAATATAAAAACGATGTAAAAATTAGTTAAATTTCTAAAGGAAATAATAATAAGCCATATGTTAGCCTTTAAACATAAAGTCAATGACTGAATAAACCGACCGGCTAAAAATCTCTAAAAACCAGGGTTGGTGATTAAGGTGGGGCAGTCGGAGTAGGTTCTTAGATCATCTTTGGTTGCTTTGAGGTTGAAAAACTCCGGGTCAAAAGGTTTGCCAAGCCATTCGGTCATTTGTTTGTGGTCGGGGTGAGTTACATCGCCCAGGGTTTTTAGAAGGTCTTCATACCCGCCGGGGCCGCCGCAATCTTCGGGTGGGCAGGCTCTTGCTCCTTCAAGGCAGTCGGCGCGGGGTATTTTGTGATGCGCCGGAATTTCCGCAGGACCTTCCATTGTTACTTTGTGCTCCCAGCCGTCTCCAAAGTCATATCTGAAGTTAAAGGAATCTCCGGTGTTTAATCCAAGTTCAAAAAGCCTCTTTTTTGTATACTTTTCATAGATGATTTCGTCATTCAAGTCGTCGCATTCTTCAAGATCCGGTACATAGATGGAATCCCCGTGTTCAATTTCGTGCAGGTGCGAGTTTGTCCAGCCCATGGCCAGGATTATAGTCCAGGCGACTTTATCAAGGCGCCACTTTACGGGTATAACAATCCGGCGCCAGATAACCGGTTTAACTTCCTGTAAACTTATGTGAAACTTATACAATTGCACAGAGGGTTCCATAGGTGTGATTATATTCCTCCGGAAATGGGAAATCAAGAATATATGAAGCATTGATTTTCATATCTTGAAATGTCAACGGAGTTGGCATTTATATATACTACCTTTCGAGAAAAGCTTTGCTTACTTTTGTCCCTTGAGGTTTCTTTCCCCTTGTTATTCATTGTCTTAGTATTGACAAACCAGAATTACCGTGTTATACTCTATTTCAGATAATATACATGTATGTATAGGATGTGAAATGGACTTCGAAACAGCCTTTAAGCTGCTTGAAAGCAGAAAATATTTTGTGTTCTCGGATGCGGAGATTGCAGCATTTTTTCCTGAAGTGAAAAAGGAAAATATCTCCGTCTATCTTTCCCGGTGGGCAAAATCCGGTAAACTTGCGCGTCTTAGAAAAGGTGTTTACGAGCTTACTTACCCCAACAAGCAGGTAATTCCCGATCTTTATATTGCTAACAAACTATACTTTCCGTCATATGTCTCTATGGAGACGGCGCTCTCAAGGTATGGGTTAATTCCGGAAGTTGCCATGGAGTGTGTGTCTCTCACTGCAAAGACCTCAAGGAAGTTTACGAACGAATACGGCAGTTTTGTTTATCATTCAATCCAAGCGGAAGCCTTTAGCGGTTACAGGATGGAAAATCACGGCGGGTTTGAAATTATCATCGCCGTACCGGAAAAGGCTTTAGTTGATTACCTGTATTTTAAGAAAAGGAAAGGCCTGAAAGGCGAGGCTTTGCTCGAAAGAATGGATATGAGAGCGGTGAAGAATCTTGATAAGAAAGCAATGGAAAGATACGCCGTTGCATATAAAATGAACTTAAAGGAGTTGCTTTATACTTAATCTTGAAGCCTTGAGAGAAAGTTCGGAAAAACGCGGGATGCCTGCATCTAAAATGAGAGGAGTTCTTCGGGAATACCTTCAGATAATTCTTCTCAAGGCGCTTTATACAATGCCTGAAGGCAGGAGATTCTGTTTTACCGGCGGAACTTATCTGAGGTTGGTTTACGGAACAAAAAGATTTTCTGAGGATCTT
>CAIYPD010000027.1 GCA_903928075.1 Candidatus Firestoneibacteriota bacterium | reverse complement strand
CCCCGCTCGTAGGTCCTGACCATTATTTTATTTTTGCCGGCAACTTTGACAAAATTTACATTAGTCCCCGCCGGTTTAAAGAGTTTATGGAACCTGATTTGGCGGCCGAACCCGCAAACCTCAACTTTATCATTTAGAATAACCGTGTGCGGAACCCCCGTATTGACAAAGTAGCCCGCAAAGCTTTTACCGCCGGTTTTAATACTAAGACCGGCTCTTTCGCCTTGCGGCTGGCCCATATTTACATCCACCAGTCCCTTTTTGGCGTCAAGAATCTTAACATATTTTACACCGGCAAGGGTCTCCACGGCTTGTTCTTTGCCGGCAATCCCTTTAAAAAAAGCGAATAAACCGACGCAGCGGATGCCGTTTCCGCACATCTCGGCTTCGGAACCGTCCGCATTTATGATTCTCATTTTATAAGAAGCTTTAGTAGAGCGTTCTACTAGTAAAAGCCCGTCCGCCCCGACAGATCTTTTTCTGTCGCATACTTCAAGCGCAAGTTTTCTTGGATTCTTGACGGTCTTCTTGCGGTTATCAATAACAATAAAATCATTACCTGCACCGCTAAGTTTAGAAAATGCTATTTTGATCATTTATATACCTCACCTTTAAGAAGATCCTCGAAGGATTCTCTTCTACGCACAACTTTAAATTTACTTCCTGCCACAAGCACTTCCGCGGGCTTTCTCCTGCAATTATAGTTGGAAGCCATCGAAAAACCATAAGCCCCGGCACTCATAACCGCTATAAGATCCCCTTCTTTAACTTTTGGCAGTATCCGGCCTTTGCCAAAAAAGTCCCCGGATTCGCAGATCGGGCCGACAACATCGGCTTTAAACCTGCCGGCGGTCTTCTTAACCGCCACAATCTCATGGAACGCCTCGTACAGCGACGGTCTGATGAGATCATTCATTCCGGCATCGAGAATTATATAGTTTTTTACCTCGCCCTTTTTTATATATTGAACTTCAGAAACCAGTATCCCGGCATTCCCTACAATAAAACGCCCCGGCTCCAAAATAACTTTTACTCCAAGGGGTTTTAAAAGCGGCAGTACTCTTTTTGCAAATTCTGCCGGCGTCGCCGGTGTTTCATTTTTATAAATAATCCCCAGCCCGCCGCCTATATTTAAACGGCTTATATTGATCCCGGCCGGAAGCAGTTCCTGTCTTAAAGCAATTATTTTCTTCAGTGTCAGAACATATGGCTCAATATTGGTTATCTGGGAACCTATATGCGTATGAATCCCTGAAACTTTGAGATTTTTCAAGCCGGCAACGGTCCTGAAGACTTCCCCCGCTTTACTGATATTTACGCCGAATTTATTTTCTTTTTTTCCGGTGGTTATATAGCGGTGCGTGTCCGCATCCACATCCGGATTTACCCTGATAGCCACTTCCGCAATTTTTTTAAGTTTACCGGCGACCGCATTTAAGCGGACAGCCTCGGGCAGGGACTCAAGATTAAACATAAAAATGTTATTTTTCAGAGCCGCGGCCATTTCTTCTTTTGTTTTGCCTACCCCGGCATAGACTATTTTACCGGGAGCAATTCCGGCTTCTAAAGCTTTGTAAAGTTCTCCGCCGGAAACGATATCTGCTCCGCAGCCTTCCTGCTGCAGCGTTTTGATTATACCCATACTGGCATTGGCTTTAAGAGAATAACAGATGAGGTGGTCTACCTCAAAAAAAGCCGCATCAATTTTTTGAAAATGTTCAATTACCGTCCTTTTGCTGTAAATATAGACGGGAGTTCCGGTTTTTTTCGCGATGTCTCTTACTCTGATATTTTCACAGTAAAGTTCGCCTTTTTTAAAACCAAAATAATGCATTTATCTTCCTTTTCTTGAAAAAAAATAATAAAAATACTTATAGTGTTAAAATACTAACATAGATAGTATGTGTAGTCAATGAAATATTTAACCGGCAGGAAAATCCGGGGTCGCGCGGTTTTTTACTCGTATCTTAGCGCGTCTATCGGATTAAGGTTGGCGGCTTTTCGCGCGGGATAGACGCCAAAAAATAAGCCGACACAGACAGAAAAGGAGAACGCAAGTAAAATATTCCCCGCATCCAGGGCAGGTACTATCTCAGGAAGCCGGCTGAAGAGTTCAACCAAGACCAGGCCGAGTAAAACACCGAAAATTCCGCCGACCACGCTTATTATCAGCGCTTCCACCAGAAACTGGGAGAGTACATTAAGTTTTGTGGCTCCGAGCGCGCGTCTTATACCTATCTCTCTCGTCCTCGCGGTGACTGAAGCGAGCATGATATTCATTATGCCAATGCCGCCCACGAGCAGGGAGATGCCGCCGATACAGCCCAAAAGGACCGTATACATGATATTCTGCTGCTTCATTCTCTCCGCCGCCTCTTCTCTGGTATCTACGGAAAAATCCTCGAGGTAGTAATGTCTTTTTAAAAGGACATTTTTAAGCTGCTGAACCGTCTCCGCCAGCCGGGTCGAGTCTTTTACCTGCACGCTCAAATAAGTTAAACTATCATTACCGGTAAAACGGTCCTGCATAGTGGTAATGGGGATAGATATCCAGTTATTCTTCCAACCCAGGGAGTTACGCTTACCGGCCATCATTATATATTCTTTTATGATGCCTACCACGGTAAAATTTTGGCCGTTTATGAACATATCTTTACCTAAAGGGAACTCATTTTTAAAGAGTTCTTTCGCCACCTGCGTGCCAATGACGCAGACCCGGGATCTTCGTTCTAAATCCCAATCGGTTATATACCTGCCATACGCCACTTCGTAGCTGTTAATCTTGAGAAAATTATCGGTAACTCCGTAAACACCCACTCTGTAATTTTTGCCCTTATACGAGGTCGTAAACCATTTGCTTACTTCCGGTGAGACATATTTGACGGAATCGCATTTGGCAAGGAGCGCGACCGAATCCTGATAGGTCCGGCCCTTGGATCTGTTAATTCGCAATTTATCCGCATTTTTCAGTTCCAGATCACTAACGCTCATTTTTTCAAAACCGCCGACTTCTTTCATCCATTCCAGAGATTTCTTTTTACTCCCTTCCACCACAGAAAACAAAGTGATTAAGGAAGCCACACCCAAAATAACGCCCAGCATGGTAAGCATAGAACGCATTTTATGGGATCTTATTTCATCAAAACCCATTTTCAGTATGGAAAAGAACATCATCTTATCAAACCGGCCGGTGGAGTGCCGTAAAGCCGCCCGCCCCGCTTGGCCTCGCCCTTTTTTTCCTCTTTTTCCTTGAAGAGCTTTTCAAAGTCATCTGGCCGGGTGGTTGCCAGTCTTTCTTTTTCCTGCAAGCCCTGCACAATCTCGATATTATCATCGTCATAGAGGCCGGTTTTCACCATGCGCCTTTCCCAGATTTCCCCATTTCGCAGATAAGCGCATTGTTCCCCGTCTTCTTCAAAAATACATTCAACAGGTGCGATAAGCACATTGTTTTTTTCTCTTAAAACAATTTCCACAACTGCTTTCATACCCGTGTGCAGTTCGGGGGCACGGGTGGTAATCTCAATTTCTGTTTTAAAAATATTTATTTTACCGTCGGTGCTCGGAATAGCACGGGGCGAGATTTTTAAAACCCGTCCGATATATGCTTTAGCCGCAAAAGCTTCAACTTTAACTTTGCACGCCAGTCCTTCCTTTACTGAACCAATATCCACCTCGTTAATATCAATTTTCACTATCATTTTGTCAAGGTTGGCCACCGAGATTATGGCCGTCCCGCCGGAAAGTTCAGAGAGACCGGAAGTGACCATATCCCCTTCCTCGACGGTCTTCTCTATCACAAGCCCCGCAATAGGAGCCAAAACTTCTGATTCTTGATACTGCTCCGCCTCCCGTCCCGGTTTTATGAGCGCCACCTTCTGCCCTTCCTTAACATACATCCCTTCTTCCACAAATATTTTTTTAACCGTCCCTGTCACATTTGATTTAACTTTAACCAGGCTCACCGGTTCAAGTTTACCGACCTCGGCGATTTTGTCAATTATGCTTCCTTTCTTTACTTCTTTGAACTTAAACTCCTGTGGAATCGAATTTCCAGGTTTTTTCCAATCCACATTTTTTACGCCGTAATAAACGCCAAAACCCAGAAGTACCGCGGCTATGACTCCAATTATTATTTTACGCTTCATTTCTCTCCTTTTTTCTTAGTGTGCGTTTGCTCTCGTGCTAGGTACAAGGTGCAAGACAACAACCCTCCTGAGGCGGGCTGCTTAGCATGATAAGAGTTTTGCAATTACATAAATACCCTGCAAAGATTTTAGACCTTAGCTGCTGAAAGCGCAGCTGATGACACAGATAAAACCAGATGACACAGATACACGAAAAAATTAAATATCTTTCAACGATTTTAGACCTTTACAGACCTTTACAGACCTTACAGACCTTTATGGACCTTATCTCGCTATGTCAACGGTAGTTGACATCTATATATCCTTCCTCTCGAGAAAAGCTTTGCTTACAAACCTTATAAACTATTTTGACATTTTTTATGTCAAAACTTACCAGAATAATTTTACTCCGGCTAAACGGTCCAGATTATATTTTTGGGTTTTGAATGTATAGATCATCTGGTAGTAACCAATTTCCGCCGAGATGTAGTTCAATTCCGCGTCAGTTAGATCCAGAAAGGAAGCAATGCCGGTCTGGTAACGGTTTTTAATAAGCTCCATGCTTTCTTTTGCGAGTTCCACCTGTTCCCGGTATGAATTTAATTCCGAGAAGACTTTTATATTATTACTAAGATAGACAACTGCTTTTTCCAAAAGATCCCTTCTTAAGGTCTCAAGGCTGTAATTTTCAACCGCCAGAGCGGATTTGGCCAGTTCATATTTTAAAGAGGCTACTTCTCCGTCAAAGAGAGGATAGGTGACAGACAGTTTCAGTCCCCAGTCGGAATTTTGATCGAGTCTTCCGGCATGAGTCCATTCCGCATTTCCCAGCAAATAGCTGCTCAAGGAAAGCGCATAGGCCCCGTCCAGCCGCACTACCGGCCAGAGATTCCTTTCTTCCAATGCGGTAGAAATAAGCACGGCGTCGCGGGCCAGTAAGGCTTTCTTCCAGTCAAAATTACCGTCAAAGACGGCCTGAATAAGTTTTTCAAGAGTATACTGCGGCGCAAGATATTCAATATCGTCTTGTAAAAGAGTTTCTTTTTCAGGGGGAATACCCAGACGCGTATTAAGTCCGGCTCTTGAAGTTTTAAGATCATTTTCTGCATCCCAAAGAGCCACTTCACTTTTTTTAATCTGGATCTGGGCGTTTAAGTAATCTGATTTTGACTTAATGCCGCTGCGAAAAAGACTTTCGCTAAGTTTCAGATATTCTTTTCTCTGACTCAAAGCTTTTTCTCTTACCTGCACCGTTTTTTCGGAATTTAGAACCTCATAATAGGAACTTGTTATGCCGTAGGCCGCTTCCTGTTTCTTTGACGCAAAAGCTGCCTCTGCCTCGAAGTATTTCTTCTGATAATAACTGTAGCGGTCCTTGTCTTTGAACATATTATAGAAATTATAGGAGACCGAAAGCGAGGAGTTATAAGTATGAGGGTTTACCGTACCCAAAACAATGTCTCTTCCGGCGTCATCAAAGCCCAGAAAAGTATTGGCAAAGGAAAAATCAACCGCCGGAAGAAAAGGGGCAAAATACCTTTTCGCGGTAAATTCAGCCTGGCGCATTGTTTCTTCGGCAGTTTTTAATTCTAAGGAATTTGCAAAACCTGTTTCCACGCATTGCTTTAATGTAAGAGTATTCTCCCCGGAAAAAGATAGCGCTGCAAGTAGCACAAAAACCGTAATTTTACTCATCCATCCTCCAAATCGGGCTTATTATATCATATTTATTTTAGGTTTGAATATAGGAAATATCTCTGGCGGATTACTTTTGTTTTGAAACAGGTACAACCTTACCCAGGATCAGCAGGGTAAAAATAAAAATAAAGGTTACCATAATAAACGGAAGTTTTGGATTTCGTATATATAATTTGCCCGCTATGACGCCGGCGGGGATTGAGGCGCTGAGCGCAAAGACATTAAATATTGAAAAAAATACCGCTTTATTTTTGTTCTTTAAATACCGGAGCAGGAGCAGCATGATTAAAGGGAAATATAAAGCAAACCAGAGGCCATGCAGGGCGTAGGAAGCAGCCACAAACCAGAAGTTGCCCTTCGGCGCAAATAGCAGCAGACCCCAGGCCAAAATACCCGAGAGCATGGCAAGCTTCAAGTATTTTCTTACCTCCTCCGCCTTTATTATCGGTACTAGAAACAAGGACAGCACTATATTGAAAGCGGCGTTTATCGAGGGGAAATAGGAAATTACGGAACTATCCAGGGCTACGGTTGATTTATCCGTAAGATAAATAGAAGAATAAGTGTTTATTACAGTCACATTAAACATCATTAAAGTATCCAGGAGCAATACTTTTACAAGATAGGAATTTTTAAGAAATTCCAGAAAAGTATGCCGGTATTTTTTAAGAGAAACAAGAAGACTGCTTTTTACCGGCCTAAGCCCGGCGGGTTCTTTCAGAAAAAAAGCCCGAAATCCTACGGAGAGGCTCATCATAAAAGCGCCGAGAATGAAAACCAGACGCCCACCGTCATGAATGCCGAATTTTTTAATGAAGATGCCGGCTACCGGCGAAAAGAAACTTGCGCCGGTAAAGAGAATATTTAAAATCGCAAAAGCTGAATGCATCTTATTTTTTTTCACATCTTTAATGTACAGAATGACAAAAGACGGATCGGCGAGCATGAACATATTGCTGACAATTATCGCGGCCGAAGATATGAAGACATTTCCGGAAAGGGCATAGACCAGCATGGCAGCGGGCCAGCAGATAAAACTAACGGTAATATAGGTGCGTTTGTGCCCGAGGCGTTCGGAAAGAAAAACACTTAAAAATGAGACCAGTACCTGCACGGTTATTAGACCTGAGGCCAGATAGCCGATGTATTCCTTGGTCGCCCCCAGGTCGATAAGATAAAGCGCCCAGTAAGTATTGAACCAGACAGCGGGGAGAGAAAAAAACAGTTGCGTAGCAATAAATACTTTCGCATTCTTGCCCAGGACCGCCGTTATTTTGCTGATTTTTTCGGCCATCCAAGAATAACTATTTGTAATTGCGTTTTGCATAAAGCATTTTAACACATCACGGCAGGATTTACAAAGCCAAAGCGGGAACGGAGTATATTAGAAGAGAGGGTAAACTTTATAAATTAAAAACAAAGGAAAAATTATGGCTTATGCCCAGTTCGCCGTACGGTACCAGGGCATAATTAAGTTCGTAGCCGGCAAATTTAAAGCCAAAGCCCGCGGTGAAGCCGCCGGAACTATATACCCCTGTCCGGAATTTATAACCAATCCGTACCGCAAAATCCTGATACCAGTATTCCAGGCCCGCATTAACGCCCGGATCTTCTCCCGATGGAAGTTCAACATCCAGGGCTATGGTCAAATGATCGTCTGTCTTCTCAGCCGAAATATTGCCCTGACCTCTTTTAAAAACCTTAATTTTGGATTTATTCTCCGCCAGTAACCCGTTAACGCTGTACGCCGCCCCTGCCTTTATGTTAAGCGGAAGCTGAAACCCATTGATGTTAAAACCGATATTTTGTATGAGCAGGCCAACGCATAACTGTTCGCTTATGACCTCATACAAGGCTCCGGCATCAAGCACTACGCTTCCAAAATTATAACTATCTATAAATTCTGTAAAACCTTTGACACTGAGACCCAGGCTTAAGTCTGCGCCTAACTTCCTTGAGTAGGAGACCGTAGCAAGTATATCAAAGGGGGCAAAACTTCCGGTAATTATCCCTGATTCATCTATCTTATCGATAGCCCCGTAATTCAGATACAACAGGCTGGCCCCCAGGTTCCCGAATTTATAGGAGTTGGCAAAGGAAAAAGAACCCACATTGACCTCGCCGAACAGAGTATTATATCTTACACCGAATTCCGGACCGTCAACACGCAGCCCGGCGGGGTTGCCGTACAGGGAATCCAGGCCGCCGTAAACACCGGCACAAACATCGGCCATACCCCCGCTTCTGACTCCGCCGCCCAGCCGCAGTACAGCAGTGGAAACCCCGATATTGGCAAGGTCAGCAGCTCTTGCGGTGCCTGTGAGGACAAAAAGCATTATAACCATAAGTATTCTTTTCATTTTATTATAGCAACCTTTATTGTTTTTGACTTTACGGCACCGCCCGACGCAGTTATCTGGCAGAAGTAAACCCCGGGCGCCATTTTACTGACATCATAAGTGTACTTGTTAAAGCCGTTCGTACTGTGATTTGCCGCCATGGATACCTTCACCCCGGCCAGGTTGTAAAAATTGATTACCGTGTCACAGTCAGCATTCATCGTGTAAGCCAGGTTTACATAACTGCCCCTTGCGGGGTTCGGGTACGGATAAGGGTTCGTTACTGCTATCACATCTGAGGAAATTGCGCCGGTAATTGACAGGAATGCGCTTACCCCATTTATCAACCCGAAGCCTTCTTTTTTATCCCAGCTTGACCTGAAAGCCGTGGAGGTGAGAGCCGTTCTGACCTCATCTACGCTTAGGTTCTTCTTTTTTTGAAGAAGCAAGGCGACAAGACCCGTAACATGCGGGGCCGCCATGCTGGTCCCGCCCATAACTGCATGCGAGTCATCGGTAACTATGGTCCGGGTATCATACGAGTAATCACGGGAGATGGAACTTGCAATCATAGCCCCAGGCGCAAGTATCTCGGGCTTGTGCCTGTTATCCCTGGTGGGGCCGGAACTGCTGAAGGAGGAGACGGTTCCCACAACCTCCCCACTAATACTATAGGTACTGTTGTCGAAAGCCTGCCAGCTCGTTCTGGTAGTATAGGAACCTACGGTAATTACTTTTTTGCAGGTTCCCGGAGCCGCCAATGTTTTATCGTTGTCATAACCTAAAAAACTGCAGTAATCCGAGGAGGGTGCCCAAATATCATAAGCTCCCCCGCCTGCCAGGCTCACGCCTTTGACTATTATTACCCATTGTCCGGTTGCGACCTTAGGACCTGCCGAGTCATCAACCGCGATAATAACATTATTATCGCCGTTTAACGGGTTGGGATTCGAGGAGGCGTCAATTGTGATAAAACCTTCCAAGGTATTCGTGGAATAAGTACTTCCGGCCTGAACCGGAGAAGCGGGATACACTGTTCCGCCCAGAGTCTTTACCTGCACACTGATGTTAGATCCCCCCTTATACCACATGGTAAAATACGCTTGGATATTATTTACTAAACTTACGGTTATCGAGCTGGTCGCCAGGGTCGCCGTTCCGCTGTAATGTATCTTCCCGCCGGCAGCAGAACCTTCATTGCCTGCTGAGGCTACAACTATCTTACCCGGCGCTGTCAGGCCGTCTATCGCTGTTTCAAAAAGCGAGGTACCGTCATGAGGCCCGTCCTGGGTTCCCAGGCTCAAATTAACCACCACCGGTTTGCCAAGAGCTGCCGCTTTTTGCATGATATAGCTGACCCCATCGACTACATTGGAATTCTGCAGATTCGCCTTTACAAAAACAATTTCTGCCTCGGAGGCAACACCCGCGTAGACCCCGGCTGGTTTGGAGTTACCGGTAGCAAGGCCGTTCCCGGCGGCAATACCCGAAACATGGGTCCCGTGCCCTTCCGCATCCGTCTCCGGCACATGCGTACCACCTGATATAGAAGTATTTATCGCGGATTGGGAATACTCCACGCCGTAGGCAAACCCTGCCGGACTCACAAAAGAACCGGAGGCAGTGCCGGTCTGGTCCCAGATGTATTTTATCCTCGTGGTCCCGTCAACATTGCGGAAATCTTTGCATAAATAGTCTATCCCGGAATCAAAGACACCCACCAATATACCGGAACCTTTATAGTTATATGTGTTTTTTATTGGTACTATATTGGCGCTGACCAGACTCAAGTCCAGGTTGGGTTTTACCTTGCGGGAGGCTTCAATATATTCAATTCCTTTCAGGGCGGCTAATTCTTTGATCGAACTTAAAGGCATAGAGGCAGTGACAATATTTTGAACTACTGAATTTATTTTTATCCCTTTGATACCCGCTATTTTATCTACGCCGTTGTTCGTCTTTATTAAAACATTCAGTACGGGTTCGGTCCCTGCCAGGGTGACATTTGCCGTGGAGTTAAACGACATTGCGCGTGCCGGAAGCCCTTTGGAGTCGAACATCATATTTATAAGAGGGTCTATATTCCCACCCCAGGCTGCCCCACAAGAAACAACCAGCCCAAAAATATGGATGAGTATTTTCTGTTTTATCATATCACCTTATACCTTGACACACTTAAACCCTCGAAGAGGAATTGCGGACTAAGAGGACTTTCTCGGCTATAACTCATTCGACTAAAACTTACCGGACTTATTCAGGAAGTGCTTTTAATAACTGCATATACTCTGCAGGCGTTATTTCATTTAATTTCAAGGCTTTTTTTGCGTCTTCTTTGGTTTTTATCTTTATCTTTTCCTGTTTGGGTATCGGCCCTTTAAAACCCCAGATCTCAAAAGCCACGCTTCCAAAAGTTTTATCACTACCGAACCTTACAGGCATTATTTTTATTCTCACGCCTTTGGCGGCTACTTTCTCTTTTATCTCAATTTTTGTTACCGTATTTTGGGAATAAGAACGGAATAGCCGAAACTCGTCGTGCTTGTTTTTCGTTTGTATCTCGAAATTATACATGGTGGCCACATCTTTTGTCCCGTCAATTCCGTTACTATATTTGGTCTTCCCTGAGTAAATAATCATCTTTACTATATTCCACTCGGCGGGGAAAATAACCTCAACAAACGCAGGGTCACTTTCAGAAACCGGGACCATTTCTTGTCCGGTAGTGTACCAACCTCCGGCGGTGGTAAATTTTGTCAGGTTTACTTTTACCTCTTTATCCTTATCCAGCCGTTCTTCCTCAGAGTAAGCCGCCGCGCTCAAAATGAGCAGAGTCATTACAATTTTACTGAAATTGTTAAACCGGCTCATTACTTTGCCTCCTTGCTACCTGCACAGTTCAAACTATATTTTAATCAAGCCTGCCACTTAGCACATTCTACCGTATTTTTAATGAGCATCGTCACAGTTAACGGGCCTACACCACCGGGGACGGGAGAGATCATACTGCAAATCTCTTTTGCTTTTTCAGTTTCTACATCGCCCACGGTCTTCATTTTTGGTTTTCCGGATTTTTCGTCAATTAACTGAACGCCGCTCGCATCAAGCGCAGGCACCCGGTTAATACCTATATCTATGACTATCGCGCCGGGCTTAAGCATTTCGGCTTTAACCAGACCGGCTTTCCCCACAGCAACAAATACAATATCGGCCTTCTTTGTATGAGAAGCAGTATCCTTTGTAGCAATATGGCAAACCGTCGGGGTCGGGGATTCGGTAAGCGATTGGAGCATCAAGAGTAATATTGGCTTGCCTACTATCTCGCTGTGCCCGACGATAACCACTTCTTTTCCTTTCAATTCCACGCCGGAACTCTTTAATAATTCGACAGCACCCAGCGCTGTGCAGGGAGCTACAACCTGTTTACCGTAGACGAGTAATCCCATATTGTAAGGATTAAGTCCTTCTACATCTTTCTTGGGTGATATTTTTACCTGGACATTTTTAGGATCTATCTCTTTAGGCAGGGGCATCTGCAAAATAATACCCGTTACACTTTTGTCATTGTTAAGACTCTCGACGAAAGCAAGAAGTTCTTTTTCGGTCGTAGCCGCCGGAAGTTCTTTGAGCTCATATTTCAAGCTCATCTCTTCACATGCCTTCTTTTGCTGGTTGACATAGACCCGTGAGGCGGGATTCTCCCCGACCTGCACTGCCACCAGTTTAAGCTCCGTACCTTTTGCTTTAAAACCTTCTATCTCTTTTTTTAGCCCTTCTTTTAGCTTCTTTGCCAGTGTTTCGCCGTCCAGTAACTGTGCCGCCATAATTCCCCCTGAAAAGAATAGATTTTACGCAACTTTCGATTAATTCTATCATTATAATGTAGCATAATTCAATAGTTTACAATATTTTTTAAACAAAAAAAACCCCGTGTCTTTTACGGCACGGGGTTTTAAGTTTTATTTTACTGTGTTAACTAATAGTTTTCGCAGAATAGCTCAAAATGCGCTTTAGGATGGAGACAGGCCGGGCAAAGATCCGGAGCCGCGGCACCTTCATGGGAATAACCACAGTTCCTGCATTTCCACTTAACACTACCGCTCTTCTTAAATACATTTCCTTTTTCCAGATTATCCAAAAGTTTTCTGTACCGGGCTTCATGCACCATCTCAGCTTTTGCAATGGCTCTGAAAGCAGCCGCAACATCCTTAAAGCCTTCTTCCTCGGCTATTTTTGCCGCTTCCGGATAAAGCACCGTAAATTCATGCTTTTCTCCTGCTGCTGAACCTTTTAGATTTTCCAGCGTGGTGCCTATCTTACCTGCCGGGTAAGTTGCGGTTATTTCCAGATCGCCGCCTTCCAGAAACTTAAAAAACCTCTTAGCGTGTTCTTTTTCATTATCCGCAGTATCGGCAAAATAGAACGCTATCTGTTCATAGCCTTCCTGCTTGGCCGCCGAAGAGAAATAGGTATACCTGTTTCTCGCCTGAGATTCGCCGGCAAATGAAGCCAGCAAATTTTTTTCCGTCTTTGAACCTTTTAGTTTTCCCATTTTGTGTTTCCTCCCTTATTTAAAAGATTTTCCGCCCCTGGCAAGATCTCACCGCAGGTGGACACTTCAGCCCAGGCGGATGCTCAAATTTTGAAAGACAGCTTTAATTAAAAAAATCTTACAACGATTTTAGACATTACAAACCTTAGAAACTTTATCTCGCTATGTCAACGGTAGTTGACATCTATATATCCTTCCTCTCGAGAAAAGCTCTGCTTAAAAACTTTACAAACACTTTTAATTTAGGTCTTCCATAGCCCGTGTAGCGTACAGTATTCCTTCGCCGTCGCGACGGTTCCTTTCACGCAAAATACCGCTTCAGGCAGCTCCCCGGGTTTTAGCAAGCGCTGAAAAGTCCTACCGTCCACGGTAAGTTCAATCATCGCAATAAAATGTTTTTCCTCCATAGGATGAGGGACAGAACCCACTTTTACCTTATAGCCCTCTGCCGTTTTTTCAATGACCGGCACATGTTTCTCCTTTGAAGCTTCGACACTGTTTTCAACCTGTAAAAGCATCGGCTTACCGCAGCAGACCAGTTCCCCGCCGCCGGCAAAAAGCACCTCTACGACATTCCCGCAAAGCCCGCATTTATACACTTCTTTATTCTTTGCTCCCATAACGCCCTCCTTTGGAAATGAAATCCCTTCTATAACCAAGCGTAGGCGGATTTCGCTACTCCGCTTATTATTCTTTACCTGCTATTTTTCAAGAGTTTTGGCTAAGACCGTAAGTTTCGTAAGATGCGACTGCTCTTCTTTTATTATCTCGTCAATTAATTTTTTATCTTTTTCTCCGGAAAAATTCTTCATTTCGTAGTAAAACAATATAGAGTCTTTTTCAAAAAGTACGGCCGTCTGCAAAGCTTCCTGCTCGGTCTTAATCTTGCAGGCAACTTCTTTTCCCTTCCCCTCTTTTGTAAATACATGCAGGGCCGAAAGCTGTTCCATATAATCATGATATTCCCCGGGATAAGATTCCGCAATCTCTTCCTGCTCAGCTTTACCCAACAGTTTCTGAAAAAAATGAATATGCCCGTTCTCTTCATCCCCCAGATGCCTGAAAATGTCTTTTGCTTTTTGGGATTTTGCGCATTTGAGCACCTCTTCATAATAGGCCTTGCCGTTCTTCTCTATCTGCAGACCCATTTCAATTATATCTCTGCCGGTAAATTTTACACCCATTAATCCTCCTTAACCTTAATTACTGATTGCTAATTACTAATTGCTGATTAAATAATTAAAATAGAGTAATAAAATAAAAATACTTACAAACTAAAAAAGTTAGAGCAGAACATAATTCCTTGCAAATATTTCTTCATTTTTTCATTTACTGTTTGACACTACATTTGGTATAAGGCACAAGACGACAAGAGAACAAGTTTAAAGCTTTGCCCTTAAATCAATATCCTTTAACGATTTTAGACCTTACGCCGCTTAAAATCGCGGCTGATGACACAGATAAAAAACAGATGGCACAGATTCACAATCGAAAAAATTAAATATCCTACAAAGCTTTTAGACCTTATGAACTTTAAAAACTTTATCTCGCTATGTCAACGGTAGTTGACATCTATATATCCTTCCTCTCGAGAAAAGCTTTGCTTACAAACCATATAAACCCTACTGCCCTTCCTGACCTTCCAGCCCTTTTAGACTTTATGAACTTCGTTATATCCTCTAACCAAATCAAATCCTTCCTGTTCCGCTTTCTCAAGACATTCTTTTCTTTTTAGAACTTCCGCCGCGGCTTCCAGCCCCGTACAGAGCAGGCCGCCAAAATACTTTATATTTAAAGTTGTAAAAAAGTTTCTCACTATAAACCGCGAATTCTCAAAAAAGCTATTTTGACTGCCGGCCTCTGCGCAAAGGAAAAAGCCGGGTCTTTCCGCCTGTTGTTTCAAAGTCTTATGCTGATATACTGCGGCCCAGTGACATTGAAACCGGTCTATCAGCATCTTGGTCTGCGCCGAAATACTGCCGAAGTAGACCGGCGAGGCTAATATAAGTCCGTCCGCATTCTTAACTGCGGAATATATTTTTTGCATATCATCTATTACTATACACTCCCCGTTCTTCTTTGCTTTGGCGCAGGACTTGCAGGGGGAAAAATTCAACTCGCCCAAATTAATCTTTAAGGTCTCCGCGCCCGCTCTCTTTGCTCCAGCAAGCGCGCAATCAAGCAGGATTTCCGTATTGCCGCCTTTACGCGGGCTGCCGTTAATACCGAGCACAAGCATCAGCTTTCCTTCACAAATTTATCTTTACCTGCCTTGCAGACCGGGCAGACCCAGTCCTTAGCGAGTTCTAAAAAGGGCAGAGAATTACCGTCCTTACCCTGTTCATAGATATAGTCGCAGACCGTGCATTTATAATTCCCTTTTGTTTTTATCTCCCCGACAGTATTAGAAACCCGTTCTTCTTTAACATAAGTAGGAGCGGTGGCGGGGGATTTACCTTTCTTTACCTGCCTGTAATATTCATAAGTCAGCGCTTCCTTACCTTCCGCCAGTTTTTCCTCCGCTACCACCTTACCCAAGAATATGGTATGCGTCAGCGCCTCGGTCTCCGAGATAACTTCACATTCAAAATAGCCCAGTGCATAATCAAGCGCAACAGGAGCCCCGGTCTTCCCGGTCTTGTTTTTTGTATCCTTAAATTTATCAATATCCCGGCCGCTCTTAAAACCAAACTTGCCTATATAGAGCATGGGGGCTTCCTTCTCCAGTATCGAAACGGAAAATACTTTTGCGGCTCTTATGTACTCATGGGTAAGATTTTTTTTATTAAGGCAAACGGCCACACAGGGGGGCTCCGCGGACACCTGAAATACAGTATTAACTATCTGCCCGTTATATTTACCGTCTTTCACGGAACTGACCACATAGATACCGTAATTTATACTGCTTAGCACATTTCCAGCCATTTTCACCTCTTTGTAATTTACCGCTATTTGCGGTTTTCAACTATGAGCAATATCACAAACAGTTTAAGGGCCCCGGCGGCCTTTTTTTTCTTCCTCTTCCTCTTTCAATTTAAGAAAATGCCTGATTTTCTGTTTGGCTTTATTGGTGCGGACAAATTTGAGCCAGTCCGGATTAGGTTTGGCGGCGGAAGAGGTTAGAATTTCGACTATGTCCCCGGTTTTAAGCTCTGCTCTGATAGGCGACATTTTGTTATTAATCTTAGCCCCCATTATCTTGTCTCCGAGTGAAGAATGGACGGCATAGGCAAAATCCACGGGTGAGGCACCCAGAGGCAGGGAAAAAACATCGCCTTTGGGCGTAAAAACAAATACCTCGTCGCCGAATAAATCCATTCTGAGCAGGTCCATAAATTCTTTGGAATCTTTAACTTCAGTCATCCACTCGATGAGATGCCGAAGCCATTCTATTTTATGTTCGGATTTTACATCTCTTTGCCCGCCCTCTTTGTAATACCAGTGCGCAGCTACCCCGAACTCCGCGGTTTCGTTCATTTCTTTTGTCCGGATCTGGATCTCCAGCGGTAAACCGTTAGGGCCAAAGACATTGGTATGCAGGGACTGGTAACGGTTTGTTTTGGGCATGGCGATGTAATCGTCAAACTGCCCGGGAATAGGTTTAAAGATCGCGTGAATGATTCCGAGAATGGTATAGCATTCTTCCAGCGTCGAAACTACAATCCTGAGAGCCGAAATGTCATAGATTTCTTCAAAATCCTTATTCAGGCGTTTCATCTTCTGAAAAATACTGTAAAAATGCTTTGCGCGGCCGACTATAGCAGCGTTAATATTTTGTTCTTTTAATTTTGAATCCAGAAGCGCTTTGGCCTCTTCCACAAGTTTTTCTCTTTGCGCTCTTTTTACGGCTATCTTGTCTCCGATTTCTTCGTATTCGCGGGGATAAAGATATTTCATAGAAAGATCTTCCAGTTCCCACTTAATGCGCCCGACCCCGAGGCGGTGCGCCAGCGGGGCATAAATATGCAGAGTCTCTTCGGCATTTTCTTTCCGTTTATCTTCGGCCAGATACTGCAGAGTCCGCATATTATGCAGGCGGTCGGCCAGTTTAATAACAATTACACGGATATCCTTCGACATGGCTAAAAGTATTTTACGGAAATTGTCGGCCTGCCTGCTTTCTTTTTCGGGGTTGGCTTTAAAGGTGAGTTTGGTTACGCCTTCAACAAGGGTCGCTACCTCTTCGCCTACTTTTTCTTTAAGCTCTTCAAATGTAAGCGCGGAGTCTTCCAGCGCATCGTGCAGAAAACCCGCTGAGATTGTGGCAGAGTCCATCTTGAGACCGGCTAAAATATTAGCAACTTCCAATGCGTGTACAACATAGGGTTCGCCGGATAAGCGCTTTTGTGAGAAATGAATTTCCTCTGCCAGCAAATAACATTTATCAAGAAGCAAAATATCAGCTTTGGGCTTGTCTTTTAATATTCGCGTTTTTAATTCTTCGTAGGTCATTTTTTCCGGGATGCGTAAAAACAGCCCGCTTTTTATCAGCGGGCTGAATAATTACAAGCCGCCACAGGCCTATTTCTTTACAACTGCCTTTCTTGAAATTGCATGCTGCCACTCAATAAGGATAGGGCTGGCAACAAACCAGGATGAATAGGTGCCGACTAATACACCTAATATAAGAGCAAAAGAGAAGTCGTGAATAACTTCACCGCCGTAAACAAAGAGCGCTACTATTACAAGCATAACAGTCAGCGATACAATAAAAGTCCGGCTTAAAACCTCGTTTACGCTTGCATTGATAATAGTATCAAGATTGTCTTTAACGCGTAACTTTAAGTTTTCTCTGATGCGGTCAAAAACAACGACCGTATCAGTCAGAGAATAGCCCGCAAGTGTCAGCAGTGCGGTTACGAAAAGCAGGGTAAATTCCTTGTTCATAAAATAAAATATACCTATTACCGCCAGTACATCATGGATCGTGGCCACGGCAGCCGCCAGCCCGAACCGGAACTCAAACCGGAACCATATATAAATCATTAGAGCCAGAATAGCCCAAAAAATTGCCAGAAAGGCCTGACTTTTAAGTTTTTTACTGACTACTGGCCCCATATCCTCGACTCTGTCTATTTCAAATACTTCTCCGGGAAATCCCTCGATAAATACTTTTGTAATCGCTTCTTTCAGCCCGCCAATTTTTACATTTGAGGCTTTGATCCTAAGAAGCACTTTTTCTTTAGGTTCGCCCGGGGCATCCGCTATCTGCTGCACTCCCGTTTCCGTAAAGCCGTTTTTATCAAGAGCCTCTCTGATCTTTGCAGGATCCAGCTCCTTCTTGAATTTTATTGAAACAACGCTGCCACCGGCAAAATCAATACCGACATTACCCTTCCCCATGGATAGCTGCAGGACGGCGTAAAGTCCGGAACCGACCAAAATAGCCGAAATAAAATAAGCAATAAATCTTAACTTAACAAAATTAACATTTGGGTTATTAAATATTTGAATCATCTTTCCTCCGGGTCAGATACTTAAATAATCTACATTGCCGTGCGACAATCTCCAGTCAAAAATAACTTTTGTGACCACAACTGCCGTAAATAAACTTATGGCGCAGCCCATACTGAGAGTCACCGCAAAACCTTTGATAGGACCCGTACCGAAAATGAACAGGATCACTGCCGTTATCAGAGTGGTGATATGGGAATCCCATACAGTCCAGAAGGCGCGCTTATATCCGGCTTCCACAGAAGCCCTGACTGTTTTACCTGAACGCATTTCTTCTCTTATTCTCTCAAGTATCAAAACATTCGAATCCACGGACATGCCTATGGTTAAAATAATGCCGGCAATTCCGGGCATGGTTAGCGTAGACCCTATCAAAGTCATACCGCCCATCAGATACAAAATATTGCATAACAATCCGATATTCGCGATAACACCTGAATATTTATAATAAAAACCCATTACCAGCATAACTGCGGCCAGGCCGATTAAACCGGAGTAAAGGCCTTTTCTTATTGAGTCCGCTCCCAGCGTGGGTCCCACAACATTTTCACTGATGATATTAATAGGCGCAGGCAGGGAACCAGAACGAAGGACAATGGCCAGCTTTTGAGCTTCTTTCAACTCGAAACTGCCTTCAATGATTCCATGACCGCCGCTTATTTTACTTTTTATTACCGGCGCCGAATAGATTTTGTTATCAAGAATAATTGCGAGGCGTTTACCGATATTGGCCCCGGTAAATTGTGCAAATTTCTTGCCGCCCTCCGGTGTAAAATCAATGGAGACATAAGGTTCGTTGCCAAACCCGCCCCCGATTTTCATCTGCGCATTGGCTAAAGACTCACCGGTCATAAGCTGTTCGTTTTTTACCAGATAGGGTTTATTTTCCTTGTCATAGAGCAGAATATCGCCGGCAGGGATTTTTCCTTCAATTGCTTTTTCGATATCACCGCCCTCATCCAGGAGTTTAAACTCAAGAAGTGCGGTCTGACCTATAAGTTTTTTGGCTTCTTCGGGATCTTTAATGCCCGGGAGCTGAACAACAATCCATTTTTCGCCTTCTTTTTGAATAAAAGGCTCGGAAACCCCGAGCTGATCCACCCTGTTGCGGATAATCTCGACGGCTCTATCAACTGCATCTGCGATGGCCATACCTTTAGGCAGCTTGACCTGATCCACCTCCAAGAGCAGGTGAATTCCCCCCTGCAAATCCAGACCAAGTTTTATCCTTTTCTTCGGGTTTTCCCTGTCAAACGGCTTAATAAATTCACCGTGATCAAAGAAAATCGAATATAGGGAGCCAAGAAACACTACTAATATTAGCCCTATTATCCATTTATTCTTATGCATTATTTACTCCCCCTTACTTTTTTTCAACTACAGCTTCAACCGGTGCATCGCTTTTCACGCCTATAACATAGGCTTTCGCCACTTCAACCTTCACATTTTCATCAATCCGGATAACGACTTTATTTTCTGCGTCAGAGATACCCACAACTACGCCATAGATGCCGCCGGTAGTAAGGACCTTGTCGCCTTTCTTAAGCGCCTTTAACATAGTCTGGTGTTTTTTTTGCTCCTTCATCTGCGGCCTAAGCACCACAAAATACATTATTGCAAACATAGCGCCCAGCATAAGTATCGTCATCATCATACCGCCGCCTGCATCCTGCGAAGGTGCCGCACCCTGAGCCGACCCTCCCATAGAAATTACCAGATCAAAATATTTATTCATGTTATTTTCCCCCTTCCTTGTCTCTAAGATTTTTTATAACTTTTTTATAATTTCCTGAATTAAAAACGGCCGCTCCCGCAACCAATATTTCCGCTCCCGCAGCAATAACTAAAGGCGCTGTTTTTTCGTTTATCCCGCCGTCCACCTCAATCTTTGCTTTCGCTCCCCGGCTTTCCAGCATCTTCCTAAGTTCCTGTATCCTGCCAAGAGAGTTCTTAATAAATTCCTGCCCGCCAAAACCGGGAAAGACCGACATTACTAGAACCAGATCAACCAGTTCCAGAGCTTCTTTGATCTTCTTTACCGGCGTATCCGGATTTATGGAAATCCCCGGCTTCGCTTTCTTCTTTCTTATCGTCTCCAGGTCCTTCCTGAGATTTCCGGAAGCCTCGTAGTGTATGGTAATATAATCCGCCCCCGCCTCCGCAAAGCGCTCTATATATCTTTCCGGCTTCACTATCATCAGGTGAACATCCAGCGGCATAGCGGTAATTTTCCTGATACTCTTAACCAGTCCCATACCGAAGGTAATATTGGGAACAAAACAGCCGTCCATAACATCCACATGGAGCAAATCCGCGCCGGCCTGTTCGACTTTTTTAATATCACGCCCAAAGTTCAAATAGTCGGCCGCGAGTATCGAAGGCGCGATAAGTATCTTATTCATATTTTTTTTCTTCCAGCAGTACATTATTTATATAGATTTGCAACACCGCTTCCCCGCTGACTCTTACGGCTTCTTCTATCGTGCCGCCTGCCCTGGACATATCATTATATATTTCCCGGCTGCCGTCGTTATCCAGAAGTACCAGCCGTACGCGTTTCATACCCAGACCACCCTTCTGGACGGTGTAAAGAATATTCACAAGCCGGAAGCGTTTGTCGCTGTCGCTCAGGTTTACCGTAAGGTCGACAGTCCCTCCCTTTTTAATTTTTGAGCCCGGCAGGGGAGACTGGTCAATTACCGCCCCTTTTGCAAAATCCGTTATATTGCCGTAAGATACCTTGCCAATGTTTAATTTAAAATTATGCAGCGACTTTCTGATCATATCATATTTTTTGCCGGTGATATTCGGCATTATATAATATACTTCTTTTTCTCCCGTACTCATAAGCACATCAACCGACGCATTTCTCTTAAGCATGCTGTTAGCCGAAGGATTCTGAGCCAGGATATAGCCCTCCGGAATATCTTTAGTCGCTATTTTCGCAGTCGCGCCGAGATTCAAGCCGCTCTGGGATAAAATTATCCTGGCCTGCCGGGTATTTTGCTCCCGTAGATCCGGGACCGTGACCATCTTAATACCCAGGCTTACCGTAACATAGACGGTTCGGCCTTCCTTAACATACGCGCCTTCTATCGGATCCTGAGCCATAACACAACCGCCCGGGATGGTTTCACTGAAACTCTCGGTACCCTCTTTAAGGTTAAGGTTTTTCTCAACAAGCTTTTTCCTTGCGTCCTGGACCGGATACCCTTTTATATTAGGAACAATAACTGACTTACCCCGTATAACATATGCCATAGTAATGTAAACAGTTACAAAGAAGATCAGAGTAAAAACACCGGTTGTTACCAGTTTTTCCTTATTCAAACTATTCTTCCCCGGCTAGTTGGCCGCAAGCAGCTAAAATATCAGCGCCTCTTTCTCTCCTTGAAGTGCTTATTATTTTAGCATTTTCAAGCTTTTTCTGCCACATTTTAATTGTCTCTTCCCCGCTGGGAGAAAGCGCATCCACGGGATTAACAGGGATTAAATTCACTTTTGTATTGAGACAGAACTTATTTATCATTTTAATCAGATTATCCGCTTCACCTATGCCGTCGTTTACCCCGGCTATCAGCACATATTCAATAGAAACATGCGAACGGGTGACTTTGCAGTATTCCTGAAGTTTTTTGAGTAAAACCGCAACTTTATATTTCTTATTCACCGGCACCAATTTATCCCGCAGGGAATCGAAAGTCGAATGGAGCGAAACCGACAGATTTACTCTCAGCCCGTCGGATATGAGGCGGTCAATTCCCGGCACCACCCCGCAGGTGGAAACGGTCTGCCTTCTCTGATTAATATTTATACCGTCCGGATCCGAGAATATCAAAACGGCTTTTTTGAAATTATCATAATTCGCCAGAGGTTCGCCCATCCCCATAAATACAATGTTGTTTACTTTTTCCCCCTGTTCCTTCTCCGCTGCCAGCAGTTGGCCGGTTATTTCTCCGGGGGAGAGATTCCTCTTGAGCCCCATCTTGCCTGTAGCGCACATATGGCACCCATAAGCACAGCCCACCTGAGTGGAAGCGCAAAAAGTATTACCATAGGGCTGGAGCATCAGCACCGATTCTATTTTATGACCGTCGCCCAGTTTAAAAAGGAATTTTACCGCATCCCCTTTAGCCGAGGTAAGTATTTTTCCGCTGGTTAAATATTTTATTTCAAAGAGCTTTTCGGTTGCGGCGCGCATCCCCGCGGAGAGATTACTCATCTCCGTAAAAGAAACCGCCTTTTTTTTGTAGAGCCAGTTGAAGATCTGATTGGCGTTAAATTTCTTGCCGCCCTCTTTTAAAAGCAGCCCGCCCAGTTCCTCTTTTGTAAGATCTAAAATGTTTTCCAATTTAATGTTTAAAATGCCGGACATCGGTCATTACCATAGCCAGGCCCAGCCTGTCCGCCGCGTCAATCACTTCCTGGTCTTTCTTGGATCCACCCGTCTGGATTATCGCGGAAATGCCGGCGAGTTGGGCCTCTTCAACCCCGTCAGGTTTCGGGAAAAAAGCGTCGGAGCAAAGTACGGCGCCTTTTGCTTTCTCTTTTGCCTGTTCTGCGGCAATTTTAACGGAACCGACCCGGTTCATCTGGCCGGCGCCCACGCCTAAAGTAACGCCATTTTTCACTATAAGGATGGCGTTTGATTTCACATGTTTTACAACCCTCCAGCCGAAGAGCATATCTTTTATCTCTTCTTTAGTCGGGGCTTTTTTCGTGACTACCCGTAAATCCGCTTCCGTTATAGTTTTAAGATCCCTTTCCTGCAGCAGGACTCCGCCGACGACTTTTCTTACGGCAAATTCCTGGTCCCGTGCGGTATTGGAGCCCAGATTCTTTATCTCAAGTATCCGGAGGTCCTGTTTTTTCTTAAGCACTTCGAGTGCCGCGGGTTCAAATTCCGGGGCCGCAATAATTTCAAAATATTTACCGGTAAGATATTCGGCGATCTTTAAAGTAACCTTCCGGTTAAGAGCTGCGATTCCGCCAAAAGCCGAAACAGAATCGGCCTCATAGGCCAAAACAAAGGCAGTATCTATATCGCCGGCCACCGCTGTACCGCAGGGATTAGTGTGTTTTATTATTGTCGCCGCGGGTTCACTGAATTCTTTGATTATTTCCACGGCCGCATCCGCATCCATTATATTATTGTACGACAGTTCTTTCCCATGCAGCTGGACAGCATTCGAGATTGAAGGTTCTTTCGCCTTATGATCCACATAGAAAGCCGCCTTCTGATGCGGGTTTTCGCCGTACCTTAAGTCTTGCACCTTAGCCAGCGCCATATTAAAGGTTTCCGGCAGCGCACTGCCAAAGAAACTCTTGCTGAAGAAATTGTAAATATTCATATCATATTGATAAGTGTGCTTAAAGGCCTCTATCATCATCCTTTTTTTTAGTTCCCCTGAAACCGCCCCTTTGTTTTTTTCAAGATCTGCGCTTATTTCACCGTAGAAAGAGGGATTAACCACCACGCAAACGCTTTCGTAATTTTTAGAAGCCGAACGGATCATCGAGGGCCCGCCGATGTCAATATTTTCTATCGCCTCTTCGAGTGTAACGCCGGGCCTTGCGACAGTTTTTTCAAAAGGATAAAGATTTACCACAACCATATCTATCATCTCAATCGCATGCTCTTTTATTTTGTCCATATGTTCTTTCTTTTCGCGCAGCGCCAGGAGCCCGCCGTGAATCTTGGGATGCAGGGTTTTTACCCGGCCGTCCAGCATCTCGGGAAAACCGGTAACCTCGGAAATATCCATACAGGCTATTCCCGCTTCTTTAAGCGCCTTGGAAGTGCCCCCGGTGGATATAATAGTCACCCCGAATTTTTTTAATACTTTCGCAAAATCTATAATTCCGGTTTTATCCGAAACACTGATTAGAGCCCGTTTTACTTTGATCATAATAGCCTCCAAAATAAGTTTACAGTTTACCGTTTACCTTTAGCGCTTTTAAGCACTTAGAGTAAATTATAAACCGTAAGCTTTTAATTTTTTATATTGACTCTTCTTCCTTTTACCTGCAGTTTACCTTTTGCAAATAGCTCTATAACTTTTGGATATAATTTGTGTTCCTGTTTAAGAATTCTTCCTGCAAGAGTTTCTACGCTATCATTTTCCGCCACAAGAACCGGCACTTGCGCAATTATCGGGCCAAAATCCATTTTTTCTACGACAAAATGAACCGTACACCCTGAAACTTTGACGCCATAATTAAGCGCATCCTTTTGACCGTGCGCGCCCGGAAAAGCCGGCAATAAAGCCGGATGAATATTAAGAATTCTGTTTTTGAATTTTCCTATTATAAATCCGGTAAGCAGCCGCATGTATCCGGCCAGGCAGACAAGGTCCGCCTTATTTTGCTGCAGGAGTTTCACTATCGCTTTTTCGTGCAGCTTCCTGGAGGCATAAGACGCCGGATCAATAAAAACAGCCTTAATCCCCCGGGTTTTTGCCCTTATAAGCGCATAAGAGTCCGCTCTGTCACTTATCACGACAGCCACTTCTGCCGCACTGTTCTTCTTTCCACACGCATCAATAATGGCTTGAAGATTACTGCCGCGGCCCGAGGCCAGAACTCCTATTTTTATTTTAGCCATAATAAAGTCCTAACTGTTCTTTGTGCTCTGGGTCTACCCCTCAATTTCAAGAAATTTTCCCATAGCTCTGAATTTTTCATAGCGCCGCGCTACCAGTTCGTTTTTATCAAGCCCTACTAATTCCTTTAAGGACTTTCTGATAACGTTTTTCATAGTTTGTATTATTTCCGCATGATTTCTGTGAGCCCCGCCCGCGGGTTCTTTTATTATTTCATCTATAACACCCAACTCAAGCAGGTCCTGCGCGGTCATCTTTAAGACCACGGAAGCATCTGCGGCCCGGCTTGCATTCTTCCAGATAATAGCCGAACACCCTTCGGGAGAAATAACGGAGTAGACTGCATTCTCCAGCATAAGGATCCTGTCTCCTATTGCAATACCCAAAGCACCTCCACTACCGCCTTCCCCGTGCACAATAACTATAATCGGCGTCTTTACTCCGCTTAATTCTTTAAGGTTTTTTGCAATGGCTTCAGCCACGCCTCTTTCTTCGGCCCCGATACCGGGATAAGCGCCGGGAGTATCCACAAAGCTTATTACCGGCCTGTTAAACCTTTCCGCCATCTGTATGAGCCTTAAAGCCTTTCTGTAACCTTCAGGATTAGCCATACCAAAGTTACGGAAGATATGGTCCTTGGTGTCCTTGCCTTTTTGATGACCGAGAACAACCACAGGCGCGCCTTCAAAAAAAGCCAGGCCACCAATCACAGCCGTATCGTCTTTAAAAAGCCGGTCACCGTGAAGAGGTATAAAGTCTTCAAAAACTTTCTGTATGTAATCCAGCGTCCTGGGCCTTAGAAGATTTTTCGCAACCTGAATCCGCTGCCAGGGCGAAAGTTTAGAATAAATCTCTCTCTTCATAGACTCGGATTTTATCTCGAGCTTTTTAATTTCTTCCGAGAAATCTATTTCCCGGCTCTCAGTGAACTTTTTAAGCTCTTCTATCTTTTTTTCGAGTTCTATTATGCTTTTTTCAAAATCCAGTTTGAAATCACTCACACTCTACTCCTGGGGAAAAAAATATATTTTAAACGCAGCACCGGTTTCCGGTAGGCGCTTGCTTAAAAATAATTTGTGTAATCAATTCTTAAATTCCGGATATACATAGTCGGATCCCCGGTCAAACCTTTAATATCAATTTCAATCCTTAGCTCCGGCGCAAAAGCGTATCTGAAACCAAGATTCAAACTATTGGTTGAGAGGGAGGTAATATCATTGTATTCCCCCAGGACGGCAAAATCCGGATTTATCATTGCAATCGCCCCGGCAAAGATGCCCAGGTCATTGTTCAGAGAAAAATTATTCCAAACATTATGATTACATATTCCCGCATTTACACTTAATATCCCTATTTGTTTTGTAACCACCGCATATGCCCCGATAGGTTTCACCGAATAAGTATCCGGCCCGGGAGTAAAAACGCCGAAAGACTGCGGTTCATAGCCTAAAGCAAGAGCAGGAAAAGCCACAGAATCTTCAATAATTCTGACTTTTGCGAGCACTTTAGGCTCCCTGCCTTTTATTGCACCCATGCCTATTACATTGTCGAGATTGAAGGTCGCGCCGATCATAAAACTGTTCGCAAAGCCAACCCAGGCCCTCGTCAGCACCCCCCCACCCTCATAAAAGCGCATATGAAAATTATACATTCCCCTTAAAAGCGTTTTACTTGTCGGAGTGTCAATTATATCCGTATTTGGCGTGTTCTGTACCGAAGTTTCACCAAAAAAAGGCAAAGCAGCAAGCAAGAATACCATAGCAAAAACAAACTTTTTCATAATTTACCCCCTGAAGCTAAATTTTAAAGGCTTTGATAGTAAACCACTTTGTCATTTAATAATTATCATTATTTTACCAAAATAAATATCTTTTGTAAAGGTTAAAGGGGAGTTTTAAGCGATTTTATAAGGTATTCTAATGGTTTTATGATTTTGAAAAATAAATAGTTTCCCAAAACCGGTCTCTTTTACAATTTATTAATTATACTGGCGGCATAGCCTGCGCCAAAGCCGTTATCAATATTAACCGTCAGGACATTAGAGGAACAGGAATTCAGCATAGTAAGTAGGGCTGAAACTCCGCCAAAATTTGCGCCATATCCCACGCTTGTCGGCACGGCAATTACCGGCTTATCTACCAGGCCTCCGACTACGCTCGGGAGGGCCCCTTCCATTCCTGCAACGGCAATTATCACTCTAGCTTCTCTTATCTCATCATAATGACGGAATAAACGGTGTATTCCTGAGACTCCGACATCATAGATTCTCAGAACCTTGCTGCCGGTCACCTCGGCCGTTACCGCCGCTTCTTCCGCTACGGGAATATCGGAAGTACCTGCCGTAAGTACCGCCACTTTTCCTATTTTACTGATCTCTTTTTTTGAACAGTTAACAAAGATGGTCCGGCCCGGGGTGTTATACTCCGCATTTTTTCCAAAAACCTTTTTTACTGCGGCAAAAACCTCTTTTTGTGCCCGGGTCCCCAGGCAATATCCGGAATGCAAAACAATTTCCTTCATGATTTTAACAACCTGTTCTTTGGTCTTTCCCTGGCAAAATACTACTTCAGGAAAACCGGCCCTTAAAGCCCGGTGTGTATCCACATGCGCGAAGTCCATATCCTTCATCGGCAGGTGTTTTAATTTTTCAACAGCTTTTTCAATAGAGATATTACCGGTTTTGACTCCAAGTAGCAGTTCTTTTACATCATCTGTCCGCATAGGTCACCCTTTCCTGCTATTTCTAATATTTTATTTAATCCTGTGACGGTCTCTAGAGAATTCACCAGGGGCTTTAAATGCCTCAGTCCCTTCATACCTTTGAAATACCAGAGCAGGTGTTTTCTAAATTCCAGCATACCTGCTTTCTCGCCCTTATAAAAGGCCATGCCTTCCCCGTGCAGTTTTATTATTTCAATTTTTTCTTTCAAGAGCGGTTTTTCTCTGAGCTTTCCGGTTTTCTGAAAGTAAATAACTTCCCTGAAAATCCAGGGATTGCCCAGACACGCCCGGCCTATCATGACTGCGTCACAGGCGGTTTCCTCAAACATTTTTTTTACATCTGCTTCATTTTTTAAATCACCGCTGCCGATAACCGGAATTTTCACGGCCTTTTTTACCAGCGCTATCTGGTTCCAGTCCGCTGTGCCGCCAAAAGCCTGGCACCGGGTCCTCGGGTGAAGTGTTACCGCTGCTGCGCCGCACGCTTCCGCGGCCTTTGCCGTTTCTACGGCGTTAATACTGCTCTTATCCCAGCCGCTTCTAAGCTTCACGGTCACCGGGACTTTCGAATTTTTTACAACCGCGGAGATAATTGCCTCGAAAAGTTTAAGATCCTTTAGCAGCGCCGCGCCGGAGTTACTTTTCAGCACTTTTTTTACCGAACAACCGCAATTTATATCTAAGATATCGGCGGTGGCCGAAAGTATTTCCGCCGCTTTCCCCATCGACTCGGGTTTGCCCCCGAACAATTGGAGCGCGACCGGTCTTTCTTTTTCGTCAATGTCGGAAATTTTCTGCGTTTTTCTTCCGTCCCGCACCAGGCCTTCGGCGCTGATCATTTCGGAAAATAAAAGACCGGAGCCCATCGCCTTAACAATACCGCGAAACGGAATATCGGTTATGCCGGCCATGGGCGCCAGAAAAATATTATTACAGGTAGTTACCTTGCCAATTTTTACTACTGCGGTTTGCATGCGTCAGACGGGCACACATTGGCACAAGCGCCGCAATCCGTGCATTTTGCCGGGTCTATTGTATATTTAGGATCCCCCTCGGCAATCGCTTCCGCCGGACATTCGGGTTTACATGCCCCGCAAGCCACGCATTCATCAGTGATAGTATAAGCCATTATTCTTCCTCCTTTTTTGCCTCCGTTTCCGGATGGCTGGTTTTTATTAATTTTTTTCAGTATTCAAGGTCGCGGTCAATAAGTTCCAGAGGATCTGCGTCGACGCCAAAAATCCAGATTCCAAAGTGCAAATGTGCGCCCGTTGAAACCCCCGTACTGCCGACCTTTCCTATAACCTGGCCTTTAAGCACACGCGAGTTCTCTTTGACCAGGAGTTCATCCATATGATAATAAACACTTACTATTCCGGTTCCGTGGTTTATTACAACGGTATTTCCGGTTGAAAAATAATTTCTTGAAAGTGTAACCAGTCCGTCATTGGAAGCTTTTACTTCGGTCCCTAAAGGCGCGGCTATGTCTACACCTTTGTGAATCCGACCGGAGACCCCGTTAAGCGTGCGCCCGGTCCCGTACTCGGTGGTAATTCTACCGTTAACCGGTTTGAGAAATATTCCTGACCAATACTTTTTATCAATAAGCCCGGTAATAGCCCCAAAGAGAATATCAAACTGCTTTTCCGTTTCTTCATTCTTGACAAGTTTAGATTTTTCAACCGTCAGTATCTCTTTTTTTGAAATCCGGTCAAAGACCGCAAGGCTTACGCCCGTGGGCTCCCCGCCCAGAAATACCTCGTAAGCAACTCCGCTTTTCCACCATATCGGCACCGCGATAATAACTCCCGAGTTCTTTTTATCTTTCCCTGAATAAAGCGGAAAAACAGAAGCTTTAATCCTGACACTTCCGGCTTCTTTGGCAGAGGTGCTTACAACAAATATTCCACCGTGGGTAAGGTTACCGGAGGAAACTTCCAGGACAGGCGAACCGGACACATTTTCAACTTTTAATTCGGCAGCTGTCTCAACCGGCATAAACAAGCCGGCTAAGACAAAACAAAAATATAGTAAATTACGCCTCATGAAGTTATTTTATTCAAAGCTTCCAGATATTTCTCGGAAGTCCGCTTTATTATTTCCTCGGGTAAAGGCGGCGCCGGCGGTTTCTTATTCCATTTTATTTTTATCAGGTAATCTCTCACAAACTGTTTGTCAAAACTCGGTTGCGCTCCGCCGGGTTTATAAAGATTTCTCGGCCAGAATCTTGAAGAATCCGGGGTCAGGGCTTCATCAATGAGTATAAGTTTCTCCCCGTCCAGACCGAACTCCAGTTTTGTGTCGGCAATTATCAGGCCTTTTTTCTCGGCTATAAGTGAGGCTTTTTTGTAAATCTCAATAGCTTTTGTTTTTAACTCCGCGGCCCGGGCAGCGCCTATCATGGTAATAACATCCTCAAAGGTAATATTTTCATCATGTACCCCGACTTCCGCTTTGCTCGTAGGCGTAAAAATGGGTTCCGGTAATTTGTCAGATTCGACCAGACCTTTCGGCAAACCAATACCGCAGATAGAACCTTTTTCCTGATATTCCGACCAGCCTGAACCCGACAGGTACCCTCTGACAATGCATTCGACCATAACCGGTTTGACATTCTTTACTATCATTATCCTGTCTTTAAGCTCATCAGCGTATTTTTTTAATACCGGGAAATTGTTTACCTCTGTCGAAATTATGTGATTTGGAATAATATCCGCGACTTGTTTAAACCAGTACTCCGATATCTTTGTAAGGACTTTACCTTTTTCCGGAATACCCTGGTCGAAAACCACATCAAAAGCAGAAAGCCGGTCTGTGGCAACGATTAAAAGATTGCCGTCGATTTCGTAAATATCACGAACTTTGCCTTTCTTAACAAATTTTAGCCCGGGATAGACGGTTTTTAATATTACTTTTGACATTTGCAATCTCCTTAAGAGGCATTTAACACAGGGCGTATATTACCATAAATAGGGGCGGGTTTTCAATAATATCCGAAATTCTGAGATGGCCTCCGGAGCGGCTGCTTTTAAAAATATTTCTTTAACCAGAGTTCAAACTGTAAAATCAGCCATAATTCCCTGGAACGGTCATATTTCCCTGTGCTTTGCTCTAAGAACAACTCTTTTATGTACTCTAAGTCCAGGTACTTGGCGCAGGCCGGCACTGTATCAAGTAAATTATTCTTAAAATACGCCCCTAATTCGCCGTTAAACCAGGCGTAAAGCGGTATGCCAAAACCGTGTTTGCGCCCGCTAAGTATATTTTTAGGCAGCATATCCTTATAGGCCTCCCGCAAAATATACTTTGAAACCATCCCCTTGATTTTGAATTCTGCCGGCAGCTGCGCAGCAAATTCCAGCACTTCTGTATCCAAAAAAGGGGACCTGGTCTCTAAAGAATTGGCCATAGACATCCGATCCATCTTAACATTCAGATTTCCCGGCAAATAGGTCAGGAAGTTTTGGTACTGCAATTTATGTAAAAGGGAAAGTTTTTCACTTTTTTTAAGATACACCGCCCCCGGATCCGTTTCTTCCTTGGAAATTCTATTTTTCAAAATCCGGGCCAAAGAATCCCCGTCAAATATTGTTATCCATTTTTGGTGTCTTTCCAAAGCCCCGGACGGGCCGGCAACAAAAAACCTTTCCATCTTTCTTTTAAGGCTGTTATAACTACCGCTTCGGGGAATGAATTTTGTAGCCAGCCGACCCGCCTTAAAGGCATAACCCGGCAGTTTTGCGGCCAGGAGCGCGGCTTTAAAACGGTCATAGCCGGCAAAAGTTTCATCGCCCCCGTCCCCGTTAAGTGCTACCGTCACATTCTGTTTTGCAAGTTTGCAGACCAGGTAGGTGGGCAGGGCCGAAGGGTCGCCGCAGGGGGTATCGTAGTATTTCACCAGCTCTTCCAGCAGAGAAATATCTTTCACTTCGGCAGAAAGTTCCGTATGATTAGTGCCAAAATGCCTTGCTATCTGTCTGGCGCCAGCTCTTTCATCAAAACTTTTTTCTTTTTCAAAACCGATGGTGAAAGTGTTAAGTTTTCCTCTGTTAAGCGAAGCTGCCACGCCCGTGACGATAGCCGAGTCAATACCCCCGCTAAGAAGCACCCCTAGAGGAACATCGCTGGCTAACCGTTTTGCCACAGCGCGTTCAATTATTTCTTTTGTCTTGAGCCCGGCGTCTTCAAATGTATAAGAGGGCTTAAAATCTTCCCGGCTGTATTCAAGCTCCCAATATTTTTCCGCGGGATTTACCTCCTCGGCATCAATAGCCAGGAAGGAAGCCGGCATTAATTCAAAAATCCCCTCATAAAAAGTCCCGGGGCCGTTTGTGTACCCGAGAGAGAAATATTCCGCCAGTTTGTTTTCATTAATTTTTTTTCGTACAAAAGGCAGTATGAGCAGGGCTTTAATTTCCGAGGCAAAGGCGAAATGCTTACCGTCATAATAATAAAACAACGGTTTTTTTCCTGTCCGGTCCCGGCCCAGTACCAGGCGGCCGTTTAGCCCGTCCCAGATTGCGGCGGCAAACATTCCCTCAAAAAGAGAAAAACATGCTTCACCCGAATCCTCATAAGCGTGGGGTATTACCTCTGAATCCGTGCGGGTCTTAAATAAATGCCCTCTGTTTTTTTGTTCCTGTTTTAGTGTCTGATAATTGTAGATTTCGCCGTTAAAAACCGCAGCAATACTCCCGTCCTCATTGGCCATAGGCATATTGGCGTTATCGGACAGATCCAGAATCTTAAGACGGTTGGCGCCGAGGTAACAGGTAAGGTCTTCTTTTTTGTACACTTTGATTTTTTGCGCGTCCGGGCCGCGGTGGGTTAAGAGCCTCCCCATTTTTGTTAACAGACCTTCGTCAATTGTACCGCCGTTAAAACAGACCACTCCGAATATTCCGCACATAAATAAACCTAAACCCTAAACCGTTTACAAAATAAATAACTTATGTCTTTCATTTATGCTTACTCCCTAATATTTCTGCGGTCTTAGCTAACTTTATTTTCAGGCTATTGTCTGCGCTCCCTATTTATTTTAAGTACTTATCCAGTAATTCAATTATATGCATTGCTTTAATTTCGCTTCCGTTTTTTTTCAGGCTGCCGCCGAGTTGCAGTTTGCAGGCGGGACAGGCCGTAAGTACAATTTCCGCTCCCGTCTTTTTTATGTTATCGACCTTCTTTGAGCCCAGTTTGGATGAAATCCCGGGAAAGTAAACATGATAAAATCCGCCGGACCCGCAGCAGGCAGCCGCGCGCTCCGGATTCATCTCCACATAGTTAATCCCGGGAATGGCATTGATAACCGCTCTTGGTTCTTTAACGGCATTTAAAGAATTAACCATGTGACAGGGGTCATGATAGGTTACTTTAAGACCCGTTTCCTTAAGCATTTGCCCCAGATTTTTTTCCCGGGCAAGCAACTGTGTGATTTCTATAAGTTTTGGCTCAAGTTCCGTTAGTTTTCTTTTATAAACGGGATCGTCTTTAAATATGTCAAAATATTTTTCTTTAAAAGCCGTTAAGCAGGTCGGACAGGTAAAAACGACATAATCATAATACTGCCGGGTCAAGAGCTCAATATTCTCTTTCGCGTTTTCTTTGACGGCCTTTATATCCCCGCTGATGATCATCGGGATGCCGCAGCATTTCTCATCCTTAGAAATCATAACATCATACCCGAGTTTATTAAGCACCCGGACGGCGCTTCTGCCGGTATCTCCGAAGAGATATTTATCCACACAGCCCGCGTAATAGAATACTTTTTTGCCTCCGTTATTTTTAAAGTCCACGGCTTTTAAAGGCGCAGCAAGGAGCGGCATATTTTTAACGGTCAAAGCGCCGGCCGGCAGATCAAACGGCAGAGAGTCCCTAAAATTATTAAAGACTATCCTGGCCCAGAGGGCGGAAAGAGACCGCGCCTTGTTGTTATTCATAACAAATTTCATACCGCGCTTCACAAAATCGTGCCCGTATTTTTGGAAAAGTTCTTCTCTTAATTTCTGGATGGCAAACGGCGTGGAAAGCGAACTGGGGCAATTCTTAAAACAGGCCCCGCACATCAGGCAGTTTTTGAGAACTTTCCTTAACATCTTTTCTGAGGTGAGTTCGCCTTCTTTTAAAGCTTTTATCTGTCTTAATTTTCCTCTCGGAGAAGTAATCTCCTCTTTTAGTTCCTTATAAACAGGACAGACATTAAGACAAAAACCGCATTTCAAACAACTTGCCGGAATATCTTTTGCCTCTTTCATTTTATTTTTTCCTCTCTAAAGATCGCGCAGTTTTTGCCCGTCTTTATAAAATTATCCTTGGAATTTTTTCCGGTTCCCTGTAGCTTCAGGTATATAGAGCCATTATATTTTCCGGTTTTATATCATACTGTATATTGTGCACCTGACAAAAAACATAACCGCCGCCGGCCCCCAGTATTTCGGCCTGTTTCGTAACTTCTTCCTTTATCCCTGCAGGGGTGCCGAAAGGCAGCATATTTTGAGTCTCGCAGCCGCCCCCCCAAAAAACCAGTTCCTTGCCATAATTCTTTTTTAACTTCTTAGCATCCATGCCGCCGGCCGTATATTGCACCGGATTTAAAATGTCCACGCCTATTTCGATAAGATCGGGTATAATATCGGCGACACTGCCGCAACTGTGCAGAAAGAGTTTTCCGTCCCAGGTCTTCTTTATGTGCCGGTAAAGTTTTTTCTGATAAGGCTTTACTTTTTCACGGTACATTTTTGGAGATATCTGCAGGGCGGCCTGTGTCCCCATATCATCATTCACATTGATTATCTGAACATACTTACCGACCGCGTCCTTGTACCGGTCAAATCTTTTTATGTAAGTCTCGGCCAGCCGGTCCATTATGCCTTCCGCCAGTGCCGAATTGGCATAAAGGTCTTCCATAAATTTTTCATAACCACGGAGGCCCTGTCCACCCGCAAAAATATGCGCGCAAAAATTGCCCATCAGAGCATAATCCGTATTATAATAGAGAGTCCGGGCTCTATCTTCCAGGTCTGCGTATTTTTCGTCCGCAAAAAATGGCCAGTCCATCCCGGTAAAAGCTCCGGCCGCTTTATCCAGATCCCACGGAGTTTTTGCGTTATATAAGGGAGGGTTTATGGAGTCATAGTAATACGAACCCGCAGGCATAAGCGCTATCTCTTCGCCCTGTTCATTGACGGCTATTCTTTTACCGTCAGCAAACAGTTTCTCCTGCCATTTAAGTGGCAGCTCGCAGGCGCTACCGTCCGGCAGCAAACCCGGCCGCCATTTTTTCGGTTCTATAATAACGGGGAGCACATCCCCTTTTATTACTTCCTGCACGGGAAGTTCTACTTTAACAACCTGCTGATAGGGATCATAAACCTGTGTTTTCCCGCCCTTGATTGAAAGATATTTTTTTAAGTTATTATAGGCTACACCGTGTATGCCCGTTGAATCCATACCCCCGAGGTCCCGCGGTATCCTGTCAGGCTCTTTATGATTTATTGCCGCAATTACTCTTTCTCTTCTTGTCATTATTCCTCTTCACCATCCAATTACTGATTGCTAATTACTTCCGCCACAAAGCGTTGGCGGATTTCGCTACTTCGCTCAAAATTTCCGATTGCTGATTAAATAATAAAAGCAGAAAACATTTCCTTGCAAAATTTTCTTCATTTTTTCATGTCCTGTTTGACACTTCCTGGAACAATTCCACTTCCGCCCTTAAGCTTGGCGGACTGTCTCGCCAAAGAACGGCTCGCAGCATTTTATTAATATCCTTCAACGATTTTAGACCTTACGCCGCTAAAAGTCGCGGCTGACGACACACCCTCCAAAAAGACCGGCGGGCATGGATAAAAAACAGATGGCCCGCCAAAAACTTTGGCGAGGTCTCGCTGAAGGCGGACACAGATGCACAATCAAAATAATAAATATCCTGCAACGATTTTAGACCTTATAGACTTTACAGACCTTTACAGACCTTTACGGACCTTTACGGACCTTTACAGACCTTTACAGACCCATATGGACCCTTATGAACTTCTTTTGGGTTTATATTCATCAATCCAGATAACTACCCGGATTTATGATACTTTCGGGATCAAAGATCTTTTTAATTCTTTTCATTAATTCTAACTGGGCCCCAAAGAGTTGGTAGTGTAAAAATTTCTTTTTTCCTACGCCGACTCCGTGCTCGCCGGAAATGGTTCCGCCGATACCGGTTATAAAAGGCATCAGTTCATCCATTATAGCGTCTGCTTTGTGCTCTTCGTCTTTATTGTCTAAAAGAAAATGCGGGTGGAGATTGCCGTCGCCGGCATGCGCCAGCAGCCCCTGCAGGACTCCGTGTTTCTTTGCCAGATCGTGGATTAAGGCAATAGTTTCCGCAAGTCTGGAGACCGGTACGGTCAAATCCTCGGCTATGCATATCGGTTTAAATCTTGCCATACTGCCGAAGCCGCTCTTTCTTGCCAGCCATAATTTCTCGCTTTCTTCCGCGCTCTTTGAAACTTCAGACCGGGACGGATTATATTTCTTGCAGATTGCTTCAATTTCTTTTGAATCCCGCTCCACCTGCTCCGGGTCCCCCGTAAGTTCTACCAGGAGAAACGCGGCGGCATCCTTTTTTAAGCCCACTTTTACAAAGTCTTCGACGGCGTTGATAACCAGATTGTCCACCAGTTCAAGCGCAGTCGGGATTATACCGCTCGCCATTATTTCATTTACGGCGCCGCAGGCATCTTTAATTTCCTGATAATGATTAAGCAGAACTTTAGTGAATTTTGGTTTTACCATAAGCCGGACCGTCACCTCGGTTATGATGCCGAGAGTCCCTTCCGACCCGCAAAAAAGCGAGTTTAAATCGTAGCCGACAACATTTTTTCTGGTAAGCACCCCGGTTTTTATTATTTCGCCGTTGGGAAGAACAACCTTTAGGCCCAGGAGATAATCACGGGTCACCCCATATTTAAGAGCTCTCATCCCGCCGGAATTCAGGGCGACCGAACCGCCCAGGGTGGCAATACGGCTGGAGCCTAGATCGATAGGATAGAAAAGTCCCGTTCCTTCCAGGTCCCTCTGCAAATCCTCCAAAATCTTTCCGGCCTGGACCACGGCATAGCGGTCTTCTTTGTTTATCTCAAGAATTTTCTCCATTTTTGTAAAACAAACCACCACTCCGCCTTTTTTCGGCACGGATGAACCGCAAAGATTAGAGCCGGAACCTCTGGATGTCAGAAAGAATTTATGCGTATTTGCAAGTTTGACCAGTGCTGCCACTTCTTCGGTATTCAAAGGAAAAACTACGGCTTCAGGCAGGCATTCCTTAATAAAGCCATCGTAAGAATAAGCAATAAGCTCCTCTTTCGAGGTTTTAACCCGGTCTTTACCAAAAACACCTTCAAGCAGACCCTGTAAATTATTATTCATTAGGTTTACCTGTTTCAGGTTTGGGTTCAGGGGCTTTCTTTTCTCTCTCTACTTCATCAGCATAATTAAGCTCGAGAGTATAGACTACCTGATCAAGCATATCCTGTTCCTGTTTTTCAAGATTATTAACGGTCTTGGCTTTTAGCATTCTTAACATTTCTATGGTAGCCTGGGCCTGGGGCAGATTTTTCTCAATTTTATTCGTCGCCGGGTTCATCATCTTTCCGAGCTGCATAACCGCAGCGTTTTGAAAAGTATATACAAGCTGCATAAACATTATCTTGAAAACTTCCTGGTCACTCATTTTTTTCTCCATAACCCCCCCTTTTTTTAATGCTAATAGGTTCGGCCATTCAGATGCTTGGATGCTTAACTTATATATTTTCGCTTTTGCCAAGCCTCCAAACCTCTAAGCCTCCGGCTTTAAAGCCATTTATTCTCTTTATACCATTTTACCGTTTCTAACATACCTTTTTCCATAGAATATGCCGGTTTAAAAAAAAGATCTTTTTTAGCCAGAGAGATATCACAAACCCAGTCCCCCGTCATCTCTTTAACTTTCTGTCTTGTAAGTAACAGGCCGGAGCCCGTGGCTTTTGAAAATAATTCCGCTAAAAAACCGGCGGTAAAGAGTACTGTTTCGGGTATTTTAACGGTGAATGCTTTAACCTTGAGTGTTGCCGCCAGTACATCCTGGATTTCTTTCCAGGAATAAGACCTGTCTTCCGCAATAATATAAACCTTTCCCTCCGCCGCCAAAGAAAGCGCTGCAAGAAGCATTGCCTCTACAAGGTCAAATACATATATCATACTTATATGTTTCTTCCCCAGTCCAAATACCGGTCTGATCCCCATCTTAACGGTCCGAAACATCGCGTAAATATCCTCATCTTTAGGCCCATACACCGCCGGAGGTCGCAAAATAGTGACCGGAAAATCATTTTTGAACTCTAAAACAGTTTTCTCGGCCATCAACTTGCTTTTACCGTAATAAGTTAGCGGTCTGCACTCATCCTGCTCGCAAAGCGTCTTTTCTCTCGAAGAGTAGCCCATAGCAGCCATGCTGCTCAAAAAAATAAATTTTTTCAGATTAAGCGCTTCTTTCTTAACGGTCTTGAGCAGGTTTTCGGTTCCACAAATATTTACTTTACGGTATTCCTCTTCCTTTGAACTGTGTTTTAAGGCCGCAATATGGAATATATAGTCAACATCCTTAAGCCCGCCCTCCAGACTTTTTATATCGGTAATATCTCCGAAAATGTATTCTACTTTTAAAGTTTTAAGCCATCTTAGATTTCCGGTGTTTCTTACGAGGCATTTAACGGCAGCGCCCTCTTGCAAAAGCCGTTCCACAAGAAAAGACCCGACAAACCCATTGGCTCCGGTTACAAAAACTGTCTTCCCCGTTAAAAGCATAGTTCGTCTCCGTCTTTAGCCCTAAATTGTGTTTGACTTTTATTGCATAGGGATTTATAATACATTATAGTTTATTAATCTGGATTATAACATAAAGAAGCAAGTTTTATAAAGAATTATTCAGAAGCGCAAATATTTGACAGTAGACCGTTCCCGGCAGCAAAAGGAGAAATTATGGTAATGAACAAAATGAAGGCGTTTCGCAGGCTTCGAAAGATGAGAAAACTAAAAGGTGAAGCTGTCGGAATAAAAAGATTCGGACAGAAGGTAAAAGACATCTACAAAAAACAAAGCCTAAATGTTAAATTGAAAGCAGCCAGAATGGCTAATTTGAGCGATGAATACATTATACCCACCGGCACTAAAAAAGGCGATCTCTTCGAGAAATGCCTTAATTTTACCGCTGCCGACCAGGTGAAAGAAGCCGGCTTGTATCCGTTTTTCAGAGTGCTGGAGTCCGGGCAGGACACTGAAGTTATGTATCATGGCAAGAGACTGATAATGATAGGTTCCAATAACTACCTGGGTTTAACCAGCCATCCAAAAGTCAAAGAAGCCGCTATCGAAGCTATAAAAAAATACGGGACCGGCTGTTCCGGCTCCAGATTTTTAAACGGGACACTTGACCTGCATGTGAAATGCGAAGAGGCTCTGGCAAAGTTTCTCGGAAAAGAGGCCGCCTTACTGTATTCCACTGGTTTTACAACCAATGTGGGGGTAGTTTCCTCAATTGCAGGTAAAGATGACCTGATCTTCTGCGATCGGACTAATCACGCTTCTATTATCGACGGAACACGGTTATCCTTTGCAAGAACAATTAAATTCAAACACAATGATATGCAGGACCTGGAAAGATTGATAGCCCGAGCAGAACCAAAAGCCGGTAAACTTATAGTCGTCGACGGGGTTTTCTCAATGGAGGGCGACCTGGCAAAACTTCCCGAGATTTGCGCCATAGCCAAGAAATTCGGTGCAAGAGTGATGGTGGATGACGCCCATTCTGTGGGAGTTTTTGGCAAGCACGGGCGCGGCGTTTCAGAGCATTTTGGAGTTGAAGATAACGTTGATTTGATTATGGGCACATTCTCAAAATCCTTTGCTTCCATAGGCGGCTATATTTCCTCCGAAGAAAGAACTATAAATTATATTAAACACACTTCCAGAGCCCAGATGTTCCAGGCTTCGATTCCTCCGGCAAATGTGGGATCAGTACTTGCGGCCCTTGAGATAATACAGAATGAACCAGAAAGGCGTGAAAATCTCTGGAAAATCACCAGAATGATGTTGAAAAATTTTAAATCGTTAGGTTTCAAGACCGGTGACACCGAATCAGCAATCATTCCCATTTTCATAGGTGATGATTTCAAATGCTACAAGATGGGTAAACGGCTCGAAGAAGAAGGCGTTTTCGTCAACCCGGTCGTCTCCCCCGCCGTGCAGCAGGGACAGGCACTTATAAGAACCAGTTATACCGCAACACACACGATTGAGGAAATGGAATTTGTTCTTGACAAATTTAAACTGGTCGGTAAAGAACTCGGCGTGATTTAACAATTTTGTTTTTAAATGAAAAAGGCCTCTTGGGATACCAAGTGGCCTTTTTTTCATTGTTTCGAATTTAGAATTTAGTGCTTCGAATTTGTACTAAAGGTAGGATATTTTGTTCTTCTTTTCTTTAGGCGCAACTTTTCCGGGCACAACTGAAACGGGTTCATGCCCTTTCTCTTCTTCCTGCTGTGCCAGTAAAAGATAGGCTTGATGCAATTTTTGTCTTACAGTAATGTTTCTCGATTCTTTCTTCAGGATCAAACGGTAGATCTCTATTGCTTTTTCATAATAATGGTCTTTCATGTATTTCCGGGCTTCTTCAAATAAATCTGCTATCTCTCCTTTTGCTTCAACAAACTGAGTGCTTTGCCCGGAAACAGCGGGCGCAAGTTCAAATTTCGAAATTGCCTCCTCTTTGTTTGCTGCCGCCTGTTTGCCCTGTTCTGACTCTTCTACCTGATCTTTTTTTGATGCTGTGCTAATTTTCGGTCTACCTGACGAGACCGCAACAGTCCTTTCTATCAGGTCTTCCTGATGAATTGAAACACCGGCCGGTACGGAAGTTGTCTTAGGCTCTGCAGGTACTGCTCCTGGCTGGATCAAAAGAGCCGCTTTATCATAACACTCTTTTGCTTTTGTCTCGGCTTTTTGTTTGACGTACAGGTCTCCGGCTATTCTTAAATTTTTAACGGCTTCGTCTTTTAAATTTTTATACTCGCACACCTGTGACAGCTTTACATAGGCCTCAGGATTAAGCGGAGAATCTTTAATGAATTCCAGAGCAAACTTTACGGCATTCTCATAGTCGCGTATTTTGATCATGGCGTCCATAGCTTTAAGATACCAACCGTTAGCTTCGGAGGGTGAACCCTTTTTCGCATAAGAGTCAGTAAGGCCTTTCAAAGCTTCAATACTTAAAGGATCGGCTTTTAGTGCTCTTGCGAAGGCCGCAGCAGCTTCCTGGTATTTGCCGAGATTGGAATAGGCGTAACCAAGGTGTAATAAAGCATCAACATGATTAACTTTAATTTTCGTAAGGGTTTCAAGCGAATAGGCAGCCTCTTTAAACATTCCCCGTTTAAAATTAACCAGGCCCATTATATAATGTGCTTCTATACTTTTAAGCTCTATTGCTTTCTGCGCAAATTCGTCGGCTTTATTAAGATCATCAGCTGCTAAATAATATTCTGCTATGGCCAAATATTCCAGCTTAGCTTCTCTTTCCATTTCTTCGCTGAAATATATTTCTGCCGCTTTTATTCTCGCCTCTATGTGTGTAGAGTCAAATTCAAGGACTCTCTGAAAATACTTTAGCGCGTTTTTAAAAAGCCGGCTTTCATAATAGGCATTACCCAGCAGTAGAAGTTCATGAGAGGCCTTGTCTTTCATCCCCTTTTCTGAATAAAGGTTGGCTAATCTCATATGCGCTTCGGCATTATTAGGATCTTTGGTTACAATTTCCTCATACAGGGAAATAGCTTTATCTTTATCTCCCTGCTGAAGAACTTCATTTGCCTTGGTTAGTAATTTTTGTAATTCCTCTTCGTTCATTCACTCTCTCCAATATATTTATATTACCGTAACTTTCCGAACAATCTTAAAAACTATTTTTTTAATTTAATGGAAGCTCCGCTGCTAATTAAATCGTCCAAACCTAATTTTAAATCTGTAGAACTGGTAGCCTCTACCAGAGCATCTTCCATGCTGACAAGCCCTTCCCTGTAAAGATTCAAAAGACTCTGATCAAAAGTCTGCATTTTATGCTGCACATTTCCGGCTTGAATTAACTGCCGGAGTTGAGAAGTTTTTTGCTCTCTTATTAGCGTCTTCACTGTCGGCGTAGCTCTAAGTATCTCCACCGCGGGCACCCGGCCTTTGCATCCCGTTCTGCGCAGCAATCTTAAAGAAATTACCGCCGTAAGAGTCGAAGCCAGCTGGGCCCTGATCTGAGGCTGTTGCCCGGCAGGAAAAGAATCGACTATTCTATCAACAGTCTGGCCGGCATCTATTGTATGTAAAGAACTTATTACCATATGCCCCGTCTCGGCTGCTGAAAGTGCCGCAGACATAGTCTCATAATCCCGCATTTCTCCAACTATAATAACATCCGGATCCTGTCTTAATACTGCTTTTAGAGCTGTTGAATAACTTGCAGTATCTACGCCTACTTCACGCTGGCATATACAGCTCTTCTTATCCTCATAAATAAACTCTATCGGATCCTCTACCGTAACAATGTGACAGGCAACATTCTCGTTAATGTTATTAAGCATCGTTGCCATGGTGGTGGACTTTCCACTTCCTGCTGTTCCTGTGACCAGCACCAGCCCTCTTCTTTCCATAGCAATCTCTTTAAGAGCTTCAGGAAGATGTAATTCTTCGAAACTTGGAATTTTTTTTGGAATAACTCTCAAAGCAATCGCAATCGAACCTCTCTGCCTTGAAATATTTGCCCTGACCCTGTACTCACCGACCTCTTTAGCCAGATCAACTTCATTTGTCCTTTCAAACTTTTGCCTTTGTCTTTCATCCATGAGACTTGCCGCAATACCGCCGGTTGCTTCCGGTTTAAGTTTTTCGTCGCCAAAACCAACAAGCTCTCCGTCAATCCGCCACATAGGGGTGCTTCCTGCTTTCAAATGTATATCCGATGCCTGTTGATCAAGCATCTCCTGAAGCAGAAGGTTAATATTCATTACTAAACTCCCCAAACAAACTGAGAACCTTTTGACTTATAAGAAAAATCAGATTGTCTAAAATATTTCGTAATATTATTTTTGCCAAAAACACTGCAGCACTTTCCACATAACAGATAATTAAAGCATTGTCAAAGTCCTTTTAATTTAAGGCTTTATTATTAACTCAGATTAAATATATATTAGTTCGTATTTTATCAAATAATTATATTAATTGCAATAGTACCAATCATTATTAAGCAGATATTTTATTTTATTCTACCAAAAGTTTTTTTTGCATTTTCGAAAGAAAGTTCAATAATACTGTGTTTTAGGGGAGTTTTGCTTTTACGGTTGCCGGTATATTATCCGGCTACCGGCAAAAGACTCCATAAGGGTTAAATATCTTGATTATGCGAGAGTTAGGCTCTTTTTTTGCAATAAACACTGTTTTTATCGCTTTTCTACTTAAGATCCGTGATTATTCTAAGTACAACCGGGCCAAGAATAACTATAAAAATTACAGGTAAAATAAAAACAACTAACGGCAGCATGAGTTTTACGGGTGTTTGAATGGCCATTTTTTCTGCTCTTTGCTTTCTGCTTACCCGTAAGTCGCTGTTTTTAAGCCGCAGAGAACCGGCGATCCCTGTTCCGAGTTTTTCTGATTGTAATACGGTGTAAATCAAGGAGGTAAAATCCCTTAGATTCACTCTTTCAGAAAGAGCTTTCAATCCTTTCTCCCTGTTTTCGCCCATACCCATGCTTTTCAAATACTGCTCAAACTCATTTCTCAAAGATGTTTTCTTCCCGCCATAGATATATTTTGCCACTGCTGCGTCAAATGTAAGCCCTGCCTCCACACACACTATTACCAGGTCCAGTGCGAACGGAAGCTCTTTTAGAATGTCTCTTTCATATTTTTCTTTTTTCTTTCTCAGCTCATATTCAGGAAATCTAAATAGAAGAATGACCGCAGCCAAACCGGAAATATCAAAAGTGTTAAATAGCCCCAGGTAGACCAGACTACCTGTTACGGACATCAATATTTTGTAGGAGAGAAATTCATCCGGAGAATACATCTTTTCTGACCGTAAAAATATAAGTCTTCGGCCTATCAAAAGCCTGTACCTTCCTAAAGGCAATTTTGCGGTATACACGGCAATGAAATTTATTAGCACTTTATTATAATATTGAAGTTTTGTTCCTTTGTTGTTTGTTTTTATTAATATGTTTCTTGTAATGAGCGGGCTACTATATTTGGCCTGTCCCAGTCTTATCAAAATAAAAACCGCTGTTCCAAAAAGTACAGTTACAAAAATCACCATTAGCTTTCCTTAATAGTCTATTTGAACAATCTTTCTGATAAACAACGCACCTGTTAATTCGAGAAGCAGGGCACCGCCGAGTAAAATCCACCCGGCAAACGAATTAAACATAGGCAGAATTAGTTCCTTATCAACCAAATACATTAAAATTAAAATAGCAAACGGCAGGCCACCCACAATTAGACCAGAAAGTTTCCCCTGGGCCGTAAGGACCTCAATCTGCTTTTCAAGAAGTAATCTATCCCTCAGCCCCGAACAAATATTTTTCAACACTTCAGCTAAATTGCCTCCGGCATCTTTTGTAATTGCTAGAGCCGAAGAAAGCAAAAATAATTCCTCAAGCCGCCTTTTTTCGGCAAGTTCAAACAGAGCTTTATCAGCACCAACCCCTAGCATTACTTTTTCCATAACACTCTTAAGCTCAGACGAGATAGGTTCTTTAGTTTCCGCAATAACATAAACAAGTGCCTGCTGAAAAGTCATACCTGATTTTAAAGCACCGGCAATTAATTCCACGGCGTCTATTAACTGCTCTCTGAAGGTTTCTTTAAAGGCTTTTTCTTTGCGGTGTTTCAGATAAGCGGGTAAGATATAAGAAATTATCCCGGCAAGTATTGCAAAAAAAGGATTAAAAACAGCAAGAAAAATGCCAAAAAAAACAAACGAAAACAGTATTAATGATCTCCCCTTGAGTATCATAAGGTTATCTTACTTCAGGTCAAGTATAAAAGTCAACTTCTATTAAGACAGGAAGACAACAGGATAACACGACCTACATTATGGTAGTGTTAATTTTGATAACAAATATTCAAGCTTTCGTCTTGTTATCTTGTCTTCTGCTCCAATTTTATTGTCTTGTCGGCTTGTATTCTAATCTCTTACCATCTACTTGCCATTCCGTTCGTCCGTCTTCAGACTTCTGACCTCGGTCTTCCGTATCTTTTACCAAACCCCTAACCCCCTAAGCATCCATCCGTACCTTATGCATTCGCAAGCCTACCCCAGTTTCCTTCTAAAGCGCATAGAACTCAGATAAAATATAACTGCACCGAATATTATCAGCGCCAAGATATCCGGCCAAAGAATTTCTATACCGTTACCTTTAAGAACAATCCCTCTTATAATGGTTAAATAATACCGCATTGGGATAAAATAAGTAAGATATTGGACTATATGAGGCATATTGGAAACAGGAAATACAAATCCTGAAATTATCATGGAAGGAAATATAAAGATAAAGGTGGTCAACATGGCTTGTTGTTGTGTTCTAGAAATCGTAGAAATAAATAAACCTATTCCAAGAGTGCTTGAAATAAAGACAAGAGAACAAACGCCAAGAAGCCAGAGGTTTCCGACAACAGGTATATTGAAAACCAATATACCCCCCGCAACAACCAGCACTACATCAAGCATACCTATTACAACAAAAGGAAGGGTTTTTCCGAATACTATTTGATGCGGTTTTAGAGGAGAAACTACTAATTGCTCCATCGTTCCGGTTTCTTTTTCTTTTGTCAGAGCCATTGAAGTCAAAAGCATTGTCATTAACGTCAAAATTAAGGCCATAACACCTGGAACCATATAATTCGCGCTCTTTAGTTCAGGATTATACAGAATTTTAAACTCCGGGTCAACTTGAGGGAAAGATATGGCTTTGCCGTTTAAACCCGCCCTCTCTTTCATTACTTTGTTCCTGAATTCGGCATTTTCCTTTTGAATAATGTCATTCAAATAGTTAATACCTATTGAAGTCAAATTGGAGTCAGAGCCGTCAGCTATTATCTGAAAAGATGCCTTTTTATTCATTCTTATATTCTTGCTATAATCAACCGGAAAAAACAAAACGAAATCGGTTTTTCCGCTATTAAGCGCGGTTGTGATATCCTTCTCATTTTCAATCTTTCCCTTAAAATCAAAATAGCCGCTGTGAAACGCCGCACCCGCAAGTTCACGGCTTTCTACGGAATTGTCAAGATCCATCACCGAAAGATAAATATGTTTTACATCCGTTGTCACCGCATAGCCAAGCATTATCAATTGAAGAACCGGAGCGACAAATATAATAGGCAGCATTTTCTTATCACGGAAAGTCTGGATAAACTCCTTTTTTGCCAGCTGAAGTATTTTTTTCAAAGCTTCCTCACTTTATTTTCTTTTTAAAATTCCTGGACGACAAAAGAATCAGCAGTATTCCAAAAAGCGTAAGCACAAAAAACTCAGAAAGCAGGATCATCAAACCGCTTCCTTTTAGGAATACTCCGCGTAGAACTACAAGAAAATACTTTGCGGGTACAATTACCGTCACGAGCTGAATCAATAAAGGCATGCTCTTTATCGGGAACATAAAACCGGAAAGAATGAAAGTCGGCAGAAAAGAAACAAGCATTGCTACTTGATTGGCTACCTGCTGGGTGTTTGCCAGAGTCGAAACCAGAAGCCCTATTCCCAGTCCGGAAAAAGCGAATATTCCTGTCATAAAGAACAATAAGACGATATTTCCTTTAAGAGGAACATTAAATACAAGGGTACCAACAAGAACGACAAGCATCATATCAAACATGCCCAAAACCCAGTAGGGTATTATCTTTCCAATCATCACCTCGTAAGGTTTCACGGGTGTAACGATAAGCTGTTCGAAAGTACCTTTTTCTTTTTCTCTCACGATAGTCAATGAAGTAAGTATGGCCATTATAACGCTCATAATAACCGCAATCAATCCTGGAATAATGAAATTACGGCTCTTCATTTCCTGATTATAAAATATTTTAATATTAGGATTAAGCCCGGGAACATTTTTAATCTTTGCCACCCCGGCTTTGTTCATTGCTATCATAGTAAGATTTCCGGAATACATATAAGAAATACCGCGAATATAGCCCATCACCACATTTGTACTGTTGGCCTCGGAACCGTCGGTTATTGCCTGTACCTCGACCTGTCCATTCCTGCTTAAAGTATCTCCAAATTTTGAAGGTATAACAACGCCTGCTTTGGCAGATCCGTCATCCAGAGTGCGTAGAAGTTCTTTTTCGCTGTCTGTAATTTTAAGTATATTGAAATATCCGCTTGAGGTAAAGGCAGCGATATATTCCCTGCTCTCTTTCGTTTTATCATGATCGCAGACCGTTATCTTTACATTATCTATATCAAGAGTTATTGCATAGCCGAAAAGAAAAATAAATATCATAGGCATGCCGATAGCCATTACAAGCGACCGGGGATCTCTAATTATATGCAGTACTTCCTTCTTCATTATGGCGTTGATTTTTGTATTCATTTGTTCTGATAGCTCCTGATGGAGTTAACAAATAATTCTTCCAAACTATCGGTCTTTTTAGCCGATTTCAATTCAGAAGGGCTTCCATAAGCAATAATATCTCCGGCGTAAACCAGGGCAAGCCGGTTGCAATTTTCAACTTCATCCATATAGTGGGTGGTAACAAAAATAGT
>CAIYPD010000026.1 GCA_903928075.1 Candidatus Firestoneibacteriota bacterium | reverse complement strand
TAACGGCATTAAGAGAATCTTTAAAAATCGCCTTGAATACTGCTCGCAAAGAAGCCAAGGCGGCTTAAAAAAACATGGAGCCTTTATCAATTTCAACTAAGAAAGGCATTGACTCAAAATCAGGGGCTTTTGTGTTATACTTTCTAAAGTTAAAATGATATGGCGAAAGCGCCGATTTGCATTATTATTGAAAAGCAAAAGTTGTTTTAAGGAGGAGTAGTCATGAGAAAAGCAATTGTAATAGGAATGACGCTTGCCTGCATGGCATTGCTTGTAGGCGGCTGTTCAAAGGGCTTTAATTTATTTGCGCCCTTAACTCCGGCTATAGCTGGTGATAAGAAATTAGCTGATGCCGCAAATGCGTACGCAACTGGTGATTATGCAACAGCTATGGTCATATATCAAAAGCTTATGACTGACAATCCGAGTAGTTCCGAGGCAAAATACGGCTATGTAAAGTCCTATGTGAAAAGTGTCGGTTTTGATATTGGTACCTTTATAAAGAACGGTACCGGTCACGGTGCTCCTCCATTTGCTGCACCTGTAGTTGGAGTTGCCAAAGGCCCGGTGCTGGACAGCCGGACCGATCCTTTTGGCATAAACATTGCAAAAATGCAAAACCTGAGCAATAACTTGATAACATATCTTGGCCCGATAGCTGATGGTCTTTGTGACGGTGTAATTCCGGCAAATGATGTAGATGTTAATACTTCCCTTGCCTTTGCATACCTTCTGCGCGGTGTATTCAAAGTTGTTGACCCCGCCAGTACCGGGGTTTTACAGTTCAATATTTATGATTTCGGAAATGGAAATGTGAAAGTGGTTTTGTGGGGAACAACAACTATAGTATCGAGTAACCCTCTAATTGCAGTCATAAAGAACTCCGCTTTAGCTGACCTTAATAAATCTATTGGTTATCTTCATGTTGCAAATACGACATCAGGCGGCGGAACAATCTGGACTGATGTAGAGGGTTTCCTGACGCATGTCAGAGATGCAATAAACGCAGGATAATTAAGATATAAAAGGGAGGGATGAAAATGAAAAAATTATTAATAATGTTACTGATCTTATCCACGATGGTTTACGGAGCGGTTGTGTCGTCAACCTTCTATGAAACCTCAAGAGCTCTTGGTATGGGCGGTGCCTATACCGCGGTTGCCGATGATTTCAGCATGCTGATGTATAACCCGGCAAATCTTTCAAAGAACCAGCCCTTACATATTTCTATTTTGAAACTTGAGATAGAGATCAATCAAAAGACCCTTGATTTTGCAAGCTGGCTGGCAAGCAACTCCGGTAAATTAAGCGGAAACTTTACCACCTGGTCGGCTGATGACCTGAACCGTCTGATAAACGCCGGTATCTTCCTTGATGTAGGAGATAATTTCTCCGTGACCGGTATCAATACACCGCTGGGCAACTTCGGTGTAGGTGCCTTTGTAAAGGCAACGGCCAATGTAGCTCTTTCGCAGGTAATACTTGATGTAAGAGCGCGTCTTTCGGCGCTTGTGGATGTTACTGTACCTGTTTCTTACGGTACGGTACTTAATTTGCCCCTGATAAATGATGCCGCGAACTTTCTCGGCGGCGGTAAATTCGGCCTGGGTGTCACGGCAAAACTCATTCAAAGATACAGCTATCTGGACAACAAATCCATACTGTCTCTTTCAAGTTTTGACCCGCAGGATATTATCAAAAAGCTGGCAAACCCCCAGACAGGCAAGGGCTTTGACCTGGCTTTAAACTACAACCTGCCGTCCTGGGCTTCGACCTTCTCGTTCGTAGGTCGCGACCTGTTTACAACCATCGGTTCCGATACTGTTGTTGCAAACTGGGTTTTTGGTTATGCCCTTCAGCCGAATCTGATACCGGGCGTGCCGCTTACCCTGTCCCTTGATGTCAATGATCTCTTTGGCAGCACTTCCTTTATGAGCAAAGTAAGTATTGGCGCGGAAGTGAATTTGATAGGCCTTGCAGTTGTAAGAGGTGGGTTCTATCAGGGCTGGTCAAGTTTTGGTGTCAGCCTCTTCGGTTTCCTGGACTATGCCAACTATGGTGTTGAACGCGGTTTGTTTGCCGGAAATCTTGAAGAAAGATTCCACAGAGTTTCTATTACTCTTGGTCTCTAAAATATAAAATAGTAAGCTTCGGGGTGTTCCCCGCCTAAAGCGGAGGGACTGAGATCAAACCCGCTGAACCTGTTTGGGTAATTCCAACGAAGGGAAAGTTGACGGAAATAAGAAAGGCCGCAATTTTCAGAATATGGAATTGCGGCCTTTTGTTTTTAGATAGGTTCGTAAGGTTTGTAAAGTTAGTAAAGTTTTACATTATCCAAAAGAGAGTCAAAGGTCTATAAGGTTCGTAAAGTCCATAAAGTCCTACATTAAGGAGTTATATATAATATTAAAGTCAAGATTTTAGACCTTACAGACTTTACGAACCTTATGGACATTATAGACCTTAACGACCTTACGGACATTTATAGACCTTTACAGACGAGAATGCATTGACGATAATGAACTTGAGGAAGAATTTAATGACCAAACAAGACATATCAGCAATAAAGCGCATCCTGGATGTAAACATCAATCGTGCCCGCGAAGGCCTTCGCATTATGGAAGACTATTCAAGGTTTGCGCTAAATGACAGGACGCTTACGGTGAAAATTAAGACAGTCCGGCATCTTATTTCTAAAGCTATTGACCGTTTCGAGCTGGTCGCCGCCAGAGCTTCCGAAAAAGATATCGGCCGGGCTTCTTCTTTTGATAAAAAAATAAAAGCAAAAACGCTTGAAAATGTTGTTTTGGCAAATATTATAAGAGTGCAAGAAAGCGCCAGGGTTTTAGAGGAATTCTCTAAGGTGGTCTATCCCGAAAGCGCCTCAAGTTTCAAAAAGGCACGGTTCCTGATATATGATCTCGAAAAAAAGTTTATTAAAAAAGCTAAAAGGTCTCTACGCGATAATTGATTCCGGAGTCTGTAGCGCTGCGAATAATGAACCTTTGGCCGTAACTAAAGCCTGCCTGACTGCGGGGGTTACGGTTATTCAGCTCAGGGCCAAGAATGCTTCCGATGAACAGGTTCTGGTTTTAGCCGGTAAGATGAAAAATGAATGCAGAAAACGCAAAGCTCTCTTTATTTTGAATGATAGAGCGGATTTAGCGCTGCTTGCGGGAGCAGACGGACTGCACCTGGGACAAAAGGACCTTCCCGTAAAAATTGCGCGAAGCATTTTTAGCGGAATAATAGGTGTCTCGACGCATAATGCTAAAGAAATTAGAAAAGCAAAAATAGACCGGGTTGATTATATTGGCTTTGGCCCTGTCTATTTAACTGCAACAAAAAAAGGCCTTCCGCCTGTGGCGGGTATTGAACTCCTCAGGACGGCAGTAAAAAGAGCAAATATTCCGGTAGTTGCCATCGGCGGGATAAACGGAAAGAATATCGGGGAGATTTATAGCTCCGGGGCCAATTGTGCGGCCGTTATATCAGCGGTGTGCGGGGCTAAGGAACCTAAAAAAGCAATAAGACAAATGATGATGCATAATAAATGAAAATCGGACAAATCAGAAGGAGATGAAAGTGACTCAGATAGAAATCGCACGCAAGGGTAAATATTCAAAAGAAATGCTCGCGGTTGCTAAAAGCGAGAATGTTTCCAAAGAGCAGGTAAGAACGGGCATTGCTACGGGGCGGATTGTAATTACTTCCAGCCTTATTAATAAGCCAAAGAAAATTTGCGGCATAGGTAAGGGTTTGAAAACCAAAGTTAATGTAAATATCGGAACCTCTCCGGACAGATCCACTTTAAAACAGGAACTTGCGAAACTCAAAGTTGCTATAGAATGCGGCGCCGATGCCGTAATGGATCTTAGCACCGGCGGAGATATGGATAAAACCCGGGCGGCAATTATTAAGAACTCGCCGATAGCGGTCGGTACCGTACCTATCTACCAGGCTTCTGTGGAAGCCATCAGAAAAAGGAAGTCTGTAGTAGACATGACTAAAGAAGAGATGTTTGCCGGAATTGAAAAGCATATCAAAGACGGGGTGGATTTTATTACCGTACATTGTGGCGTGACTAAAGAGACGATAGGCCGCCTCAGAAGAGAAGGGCGTATAGCAAATATAGTAAGCCGGGGCGGCGCTTTTTTGACAGAATGGATAATGCACAACGGTAAAGAAAATCCTCTTTTTGAAGAATATGATTACCTTCTGGAACTTGCCAAAAAATACGATGTGACCCTGTCTCTCGGGGACGGTTTTAGGCCGGGCTGTCTTGCGGATGCCACAGACAGAGCTCAGGTGCAGGAACTTATAATTCTAGGCGAGCTGGCAGAACGGGCTTTGAAAGCCGGGGTGCAAGCGATGATTGAAGGTCCCGGGCATATGCCGATAAATCAGAT
>CAIYPD010000025.1 GCA_903928075.1 Candidatus Firestoneibacteriota bacterium | reverse complement strand
GGTAATTTTTATAGCTGCATTCGCGGGCCTGAATGCGGAAGAAGGCAAGGAGAGGAAAATGCTTGAGAATATCCACTGGCTGGGGCAGGACGGATTTAAGTTTAAATTAGATAAAATAGTCGTTTATATAGATCCCTATAAAATAAAAGAGGGAAGCGAGAAAGCTGACTTTATATTTATTACCCACGAACATCGGGATCATTTTTCACCGGAAGATATTTTCAGGATAGTTAAAAAAGAAACGGTACTGGTCTCCTGCAAGGCGGTCACCGGGTTGTATGAGGGAAATAAGCAGGAAATAAAAGCCGGGGAGACATTTAAAACGGAGCTGTTTTCGGTTTCAGCGGTTCCTGCGTATAATATTAACAAAAAATTTCATCCAAAAGAAAGCGGAAAGCTCGGGTACATTATTGAATACAAGGGCTTAAGAATCTATCACGCCGGCGATACAGATATTATTCCCGAGATGAAGGAGTTTAAATGTAATATTGCCCTGCTGCCGGTATCGGGGACTTATGTAATGACCGCAGAGGAAGCTGTGGAAGCGGCGAAAATACTAAAACCTGATTTTGCCATACCGATGCATTACGGCGCAGGGGTCGTAGGGACCGTGGAAGATGCAAAGAAATTCAAAGAAGGCCTTAAAGCTGCGGGTACAGAGGTGGTCATCAAAGAAAAGGAATGAAAGGTTCTCTTATTGTTGACCGGAAAGAAAAGGAGAGTATAGAGATGAAAAATAAGATAATAAAAGAAACAGCCTGGATCGGGGATAAATATGTTAAAGGGAAAATAAAGGCAATAGTATTAAATTTTCACGGGCTCGGGGGCGGATTAAAACAGAATCCTTCACAGGAAGAGCTTGCCTGGGCTGAAAAAGGCGGGCTGGTGGTGTTTCCGTATTATGGCCCATGGTCCTGGATGAATAGAGAAGCCCGGGCTTTTGTTGATGAATTAATTGAAAGCATTATTGTCGAATATAAACTTAAAAAAGATATTCCTATTATCTCAACCGGCGGAAGCATGGGCGGCTATAGTTCTCTGTTATTTACAAGGTACTCAAAACACAAGATAAAGGCATGCTATGCCAACTGTCCGGTCTGTGATTTGAAATACCACTTTTCTGAACGGCCGGACCTTCCGGCAACGATACATGCCGCCTTCAGAGGTTATCGAGAGGGAATGGAAGAGCTGTTTGTTGAACATTCTCCGGTAAAGCAGATTGAAAATATGCCGGACATTCCGTATATGATAATTCACGGCGGGAAAGACCCGGCGGTAAACCAGAAAGCCCATTCGGATAAAATGGTGAAGTTAATGAAGAAAAGAAGAATGAGGATTGAGTACATACAGATTCCGGAAATGGGGCACTGCGCACCTATACCTCAGAAAGAATGGGAAAGAGCCGTGAGTTTCGTCATAAAGCATTTTGGCAAGTAAAACTATAAAATTTAGCCGGGGGAGCCATGTCTAAAGATATTTTGAAGGTTGGGGAAATAGCCCCGGATTTTTCTTTAAAGGATCAAAATGGCGGGGATTTTAAACTAAGCAGTTTTCTCGGGAAAAAGAATATAGTGCTCTTTTTCTATCCTAAAGACGGAACCAGCGTCTGTACTAAAGAAGCCTGTGCCTTCAGGGATGCTTATGATGTCTTTATAAAATCAGGAGCTGAAATAGTAGGCGTGAGTTCCGATGGTTTTAAAGCGCACAAAAAGTTTATAGCAGACCATAGCCTGCCTTTTATTCTTTTAAGCGATGAAAAGAACGAGGTAAGAAAGCTCTACGGGGCGCAAACGGTATTTGGATTGGTACCCGCCAGGGTTACCTATGTAATAGACAAAGAAGGTGTCATCAAGATGGCATTCTCAGCCATTATGGAATCAAAAAAACATACGGATGAAGCTTTGCGGGTTATAGAAACGCTGGGTTAAATACAAATTCCAAGTATGCAATTTGAAATCCTAAGAAGACCGGTAAAAGGACAACAAATCTTTCTTGGTTTGAATTTCGAGTTTAGGACTTCGAATTTGTTTTTATGGGGGTCTTATGCATAACTTAAGAACTCTTCAGGATCTGGTTAAGACTTTTAAAAATATAGAAACTTTGCCTTTTATCTCCTGGAAAGAAAGTGGTTTGGTAAAACGGCTTAGTTATGGCGAAGGTTTAGAAACGATAAATGCTTACAGCCGTGGATTTTTAGAAATAGGGTTAAAACCTCAGGACAAAATAGCCATATTTTCTTCCAATATTCCGCTTTGGATCATTCTTACACTGGCTATAAATAATGCAGCTTTAATAGATGTTCCGCGCGGTCATGATTCGGAGGCGGAAGAGATAAACTATATTTTGGAGCACAGTAAAGCCAAGATTGCCATAGTCGAGAATCAGGCTCTACTTGATAAATTAAGAAAGTACAGGCATAAACATCTTGAACTGGTCCTTTCAATAGAAATGCTTCCCGGAGTAAGGCACATATCCCAGATAGAGCAGGTGGGCAGAAACAGTAAAAAACTACTGCCCAGGGTAGAGCGGGAGCAGACAGCAAGCATTATCTATACCTCCGGCAGTACCGGTATTCCTAAGGGTGTAGAACTGATGCATTTCAATTTTATCAGTAATGCTGTTTCCGCTTTAAACCGCATAAAGATCAAGCAGGAAGATAAATTCATTTCCATATTGCCGGCCTGGCATGCTTTTGAAAGGGTGGTAAAATATGCGGCCATAGTGGGAGGTGCCGAGACTTTCTACACTTCACAAAAAGCCCTTCTTGAGGATATGCTTTCCGAGAATCCTTCCGTAATGGCTTCGGTCCCAAGGATATGGGAACGGGTTTATGATGGCGTTATGAAGAAGGTGAAAGAGCAAAGCGGGCTCAAGAGAGCCGTGTTCAATCTACTGCTTAAAACCTCCATTGAATCTCACAAGAAGAAGCATGCGGCGCATCCTTTAAAAGTAGCCGGAAAAATAACAACAGGAATGCTGGATAAAATAGTTTTTAATGAACTTAGAGCCAAGCTCGGAAAAAAATTCCGGCTGGGAGTTTCCGGTGGAAGCAAACTACCGGACTATATAGATGATTTCTTTAATGTAGCGAGAATTGAATTAATAGAGGGCTACGGCCTTACAGAAACGAGTCCCGCAATAGCCGTCAGGGTAATAGGTAGCAAAGCACTTTATACCGTGGGGCCGGCGCTTGAAGGAGTTAAGATAAGAATTACAGATTCAGAAACAGGCAAGGAGACGAAACAGGGCATAGAGGGTATTATCTATGTTAAGGGCCCCAATGTAATGAAAGGCTATTACAGGAATTTTGAGGAAACAAAAAAAATACTGGATAATAACGGCTGGCTGGATACGGGCGATATCGGGTATCTTGATAAGCATAATAATCTGGTAATCTCCGGCAGAGAAAAGGATATTGTTGTACTTTCTAACGGCGAGAATGTAAATCCTGTGCCGCTTGAGACCGCTCTTTCGAGGAGCGAATATATTTCTTCTGTCATGGTGACCGGCCACGATTGGAAGTTTCTGGGCGCGCTTATTGTCCCGAATCCTGATACGCTGAGGGTCTTTTGTGAAAAAAATAATATCAGGTGGAATGAGAATAATTTTCAGGAAGCTCTGAATGACACTAAGGTGACAGAACTCTTTAGTCGGGAAATAAAGAAATATGTTAACAATAAAACGGGTTTTAAGAATATCGAACTTATCCGCGAGTTCAGATTCTTAACCCAGCCTTTTGAAGTCGGAAAAGAATTGACAGCAACGCTTAAATTGCGCAGAAATAAAGTAATTGAGATATATAAAAAGCATATTGAGAGCATGAGAAAAAGTATACACGACGGATAAAAGCGAAAAAAGTTTAAAATTCGAAATCCTAAACAAAATCGCTGTAATTATATTTATTCCTTGTTTAGTGCTTAGAATTTTGATCTTAGTGCTTGTATTTAATTGTATCTTCTTGACTACCTGCTTGTTTAATTATACAATAACACTACATTACGCAATGCGAAGTAACTAATCGGAGCTTATATGAAAATAGGTGCCTGTAACTATCCGCGCAGCAATCTTTGTAATGAGATAAAATGGATTGGGGAGAATCAATTTGACTTTGTAGACCTTTTTTTAATGGAAGACGGTGAAACCCCTGAGAAAATAGAGATAAAAAAGGTAGTCCAACTTCTCAGAAAATATAAGCTCAAGACGGTCGGCCATACCGCCTGGTATCTTCCGTTTGGCACCTCTATTAAAGCCGTAAGGCATACGGCGGTAGAAGAATGCACAAAATACTTTCCGTATTTTTCAGAGACCGGTGTCGAGCATGTCACCATTCATGCTAACTGGCCTAACAGGCTTTTTAGCGATGAGGAGGGCCTAGAATTTCAGGCTGATAGTCTGAACCGGCTTGTGGAAGTTGCAGCACGGCATAAGCTTAAAATAATGTACGAACACACTGATACCCCAAAAGATACGGTAGAAAACGCCGCAAAAATCCTTGCAAAAGTTCCGGGCCTGTTTTTCCATCTGGATTTCGGGCATGCTTCGGTCTATGGCCGGAAACCCGAAGATTTTATAAAGGCGTTTCATAGTAAACTTGTCCATGTGCATCTGCATGAGAGCAAGAGAAATATGGACCTGCATTTACCGCTCGGGGATGGGGATACAGCCACTGAAAAAGGCGTCATCTTTTTGAAAAAATACTATAACGGTACAATAACTCTTGAGATATTTTCCCGCTACCGGGAAAGCCTGCTTCTAAGCCGTGAAATATTCAAAAAAATATGGAGAAAAGCATGACAGCCGGAAGTAAAGGTTTTACATCTGACTTTGCAAAAAAATATAGGAATGTGACGAATTACTAATAGCTGATAAAGCATGGCTGATTGCCGGGTTCTGATTAGGTTTCGTAAGAAAAAAAATGACAAGAGATTGCTGATAGAGGTAGGAAGTTTAAACATTTTGCCGTTTTTGACCGTCAGACTTCCCGGAAACAAGAGACTCATATGTAAGATCTAAGTCAAATGATCCTTTACCTATCACTTAAGAAGGGCAGGAACACCCTCATGCCTTTTCTAAATACATCAGATAAACTACTTAATACTGTTGGTATTTTCGGTCTTGCCCTGTGGTAGTTTTTCTTCTTTCTTGTCTTCTGTTTTCTTGCAGGAGGCGGCAATAATGGTCTCTTTTGTTCTGGTATACCAAAGCAATTCTATCCTGTCGCCTTCTTTCAGGTCCTTGAAGAATTTATCTTTCACATCATGCCAAATATAAGTCTGCTTTGTCTTTATTTTTGTGCCGTCTTTTTCGGTTTCAAGTTCCATAACAAAAGTTCTCTTTTCGGTGTCAATTTTTATGATCAGACCTGACTCTTTGTGTGTGGTTGACGGCGGTTTAGCTGTTTTTTTACCCTCAGTTTTTGCTTCTTTTTGTTCTTCCGCAAAATAATAGCCGGAACTTAAAGCTGTTACAAACAAAACACCCAGGAAAGCTGCGGAAAACCTTTTCATTACTTCCTCCTATTTAGCTGTTAAGCCTTGACCTTTCGTCGTACTGCTATAATATAGTTGACTTAGTCCGGATGTCAAGGTTAAATCCGCTTTTTTACCTCTTATCCCCGGTACCCGAACAATTGAATGGCAAAGGGCTTGTTTTGTCAGTTGCGAATTTGCGGCTTAACAATGCACGGTTTTTGTGGTAAAATACATAATATTTTAGAGCTAAAATAACTTCAAAACTTAAGGAGAAGGATAACATGAAAGCTAATATTTCAAAAGAGTATGTTCTGGCGAAGAGAAGGTATTTGGACCTGGGAGTTGATACGGGCGCGGCTTTGAAAAAACTTAAAAAGGTCAGTTTATCTTTGCATTGCTGGCAGGGTGACGATGTTTCGGGCTTTGAAAATGAAGGCGTTGCGCTTTCCGGCGGCATCGCGGTCACGGGCAACAGGTTCGGCAAGGCGAAAACTCCTGAAATGCTCCGTAAAGACCTTGAAAAAGCGTTGTCTTTTCTTCCGGGCAAACACCGGGTGAACCTCCATGCCAGCTACGGCGATTTTAGAATTAAAAAAAATGACAGGAACGAAGTAAGCCGGGAGAATTTTACCGGCTGGGTCGCTTGGGCAAAAAGCCTGGGGCTAAAACTTGATTTTAACTCCACCTTTTTTTCGCACCCCAAGGCCAATGAAGGTTTTACTTTAAGCAGTAAGGATCCGGCCATCAGGTCTTTCTGGGTGGAACATGCAAAGAAGTGCCGTGATATTGCTTCCTGGTTCGGAAAATCTCTGGGTGGGAGCAGTGTACATAACCTCTGGATACCGGACGGCATGAAGGACCTGACCGTCGACAAGAGAGGCTACAGACAAAATCTCCTTAAATCTCTGGATAGTATCTATGCCCAAAAACTTCCCGGCGGCACCATAAAAGACGCTGTTGAGTCAAAGCTCTTTGGTATCGGGAGTGAATCTTTTGTTGTCGGTTCCACGGAATTTTATCTTTCCTATGCGTTAAAGCATAACCTGATGCTTTGCCTGGACATGGGGCACTTTCATCCGACAGAGAGTATTGCCGATAAGATCTCTTCGCTTTTACTTTTTCAGAAAGAAATTCTTCTCCATGTGAGCCGCGGTGTAAGGTGGGACTCCGACCATGTGGTCATCTATGATGATAGTTTGAAAGATTTGATGTTTGAGGTAAAGCGTAACGATGCCTTTGACAGGACCTTCCTTGCCCTGGATTATTTTGATGCTTCTATCAACAGGATTGGAGCTTGGGTAATAGGCGCGCGTGCTGCTCAAAAAGCAATTCTAAACGCACTGCTTGAACCGACCAGCAAACTTGTCAAAGCCGAAGAGAGCGGAGACCTATTTTCCCGTCTTGCGTTACTTGAAGAACAAAAAGCCATGCCTCTTGGCGCAGTCTGGAATTACTTTTGCGAGCAGGAAGGCGTCCCTTCCGGAGACAGCTGGATAAACGAGGTCCTGACCTATGAGAAGGAAGTACTCTCAAAACGATAGCAGGAACAGCAAGTAAAGTTAGGAAGTTCTCCTTTATAGACGATTAAGAACATTTACAGACTTTTATGGACAACTTTCTTCGAAATTTCCCGGCTAAAGACACTAACAGAGGTTTGATATGCTAAGGTATTTTTATGCAGCTCTCGGCGGGGCAATAGGCAGTATTTTCAGGTACGCTGTTTCCGGCCTGGATTTTAAATTCTCAAACGGAATATTCCCTACAGGTACGCTTATTGTTAACCTTGCCGGTTCCCTGATTATAGGATTTTTATGGGGGCTGTTTGAGAGGTTTGAATTTTCACCTCTTCTTAGAGTATTCCTTTTTGTAGGTATCCTCGGCGGCTTTACTACCTTCTCCTCCTTTAGCCTTGAAAACCTTAACTTGCTGCGAGATGGGGAAGTGAAGACAGCCGTAATTTACATTCTTATTACCAATATTGCCGGATTGGGTCTCGCGTTTGGCGGGTATTTTGCCGCAAGGTTTCTGACAAACCTCGCAAAATGAAGAATGTTTATAAAGTTTTAAAGGTCTAAGATCATTTTAGGATATTGTTTTTAGCTTTAAAAGACAAACTGTTTTCTGGAGGATAAAATGAATTTACCTGAAGAAGGAATGCTGCTCAGGATTTTTATTGGTGAATCTGACCGCTATGAGGGCAAGGCGCTTTATGAGTATATAGTATTGAAAGCACGGGAGTTAAATATTGCAGGTGCTACGGTTACCAGAGGAATTATGGGGTTCGGTGCCAGCAGCCGGATACATTCTGCAAAACTTCTACGGCTCTCTGAAGATCTTCCTGTTATTATAGAATTGGTGGATACCGAAGAGAACCTTAATAAACTGCTGCCTTTCCTTGATAAAACGGTGACCGAGGGCCTGATTACAAACGAAAAAGTAAGAGTCCTTAAGTACCGGCATAAAAAAATATAAAGAAAATTAGTTTAGAGTTTTTCCCGCATTAGCAGTGAAACAAAACGCTGTCTCGCCGGATCATCATATAAAGCCCGGAATGGACTGTTTTTACAAGGCGTTTTTCCTTTGAGCTCTTCAACATGTTGACAAATCCTCGACTATATGTTACTATGTGAATAAGTAGCCACATAGTTGGAGGTTTGCTTTGAAAAAAAATGTTGAAAAAGATGAACTGTACGAAATGAAGGCCGTTGTAATGCAGGCACTGGCACATCCTATAAGACTTAAAATCGTTGACTTTCTTGCAGGCGGGGAAAAGTGTGTCTGTGAAATAGTTGAAATAGTCGCCGGTGAACGCACAAATATTTCCAAGCATCTCTCCATTCTTCAAAAAGCGGATATTCTTTCTTCAAGAAAAGCCGGCTTGAAGGTTTTCTATAAGGTCAATATGTGCTGTGTTTCTAATTTCCTCTCCTGCGCTGAAGAGATAATTAAATATCACCTGGAAAAGAGGATGAAAATGATAAACTCGAAGCACTAATCCTCCCAAAAGACTGGCGGACGACTAAAATAGAATAAATTAAGGTAAGTCGAATTAGAAAGAAGAAACAAAAAGAAAAAAGAGGGGAAAATGAGTGGGGTAACAAAAAAACTTGGGTTTTTTGACAGGTATCTGACGCTCTGGATTTTTGCTGCAATGGCAATAGGGGTGTCGGCGGGTTATTTTATTCCGGGTGTGGAAGGTTTTGTTGAAAGTTTTTCCGTCGGGACCACTAATATTCCGATTGCTATCGGCCTCATCCTTATGATGTATCCGCCTTTTGCCAAAGTCAAATATGAAGAGCTCGGAGATGTATTCAAGAATAAAAAGGTCCTCGGGCTTTCACTTGTTCAAAACTGGGTGATTGGCCCGGTTCTTATGTTCTTGCTTGCCATTGTATTCCTGCGGGGTTACCCGGAATATATGGCCGGCCTTATTATGATAGGTTTGGCCCGGTGCATTGCAATGGTGATTGTCTGGAACGAACTGGCGAAAGGAGACACTGAGTACGCAGCCGGGCTTGTGGCTTTTAATTCCGTTTTCCAGGTTCTTTTTTATAGTGTTTACGCCTGGGTCTTTATTACCGTGCTGCCTCCTCTTTTTGGCTTAAAAGGGTCTGTTGTAGACATAAGTATCGCGCAGATAGCAAAAAGTGTTTTTATCTATCTGGGCCTGCCTTTTCTTGCCGGGGCTTTAACCAGGTTCTTGATGTTAAGATTCAAGAGCAAAGAATGGTACCAGGAAAAGTTTCTTCCGGTTATAAGCCCAATTACCCTTATTGCACTATTGTTTACCATTGTGGTGATGTTCAGTCTAAAAGGAAGTTTAATAGTCAAAATTCCGCTGGATGTCCTAAGAATAGCAGTACCTCTCTTGATATATTTTATAGTGATGTTTCTTATCAGCTTCTGGATGGGAAAGAAAATCGGAGCAGATTATTCAAAGACCACCACGCTGGCATTTACGGCCGCCAGTAATAACTTTGAACTTGCTATTGCCGTGGCAGTTGCGGTATTTGGCCTTAACTCCGGCGCGGCTTTTGCGGCGGTAATCGGCCCGCTTGTAGAAGTGCCGGTAATGATAGGGTTAGTTAATGTATCTTTTTGGTTTCAGAGAAAGTATTATTTAGAATCAAATTCGAAACACTAAATTCGAAATTCGAAACAAAAATAAAAAAAGAACAAATTCCAAACAAGAGGAAAAACCATAATTAGGGAGATATATGGAAGATAACGAGATCATAAAAAAGAAGGTGCTTTTTCTTTGCACCGGTAATTCGGCGAGAAGCCAGATTGCTGAAGGGTATTTACGGAACCGCGGCGGCGACAGGTATGAGGTGTTTAGCGCCGGTATCAGTCCTGCCGGGGTGAACTTTTTAGCGGTAAAACATATGGCTGAGGAAGGTGTCGATATTTCAAACCAAACCTCAAAATCTATTGAAGAGTTTAAGGACAAGGAATTTGATTATGTGATTACCCTTTGTGACAACGCAAAAGAAGCTTGTCCGGTATTTCCCGGAAAATACAAGAGTCTTCATTGGAGCATTAAGGATCCGGCAATCAAAGGGACCGCAAAGGAAAAGCATGATGCCTTTCATGAGGCGGTCGGACATATAAGGCAGAAAATTCAGGCGTTTTTGAAAGAAGAAATCTAAAATACTGAGGCTTGGAAGGTTAGAGGTTTAGAGGCTTGGCAAGAACGTAAAAGCTGAGACGGTAAGCAGAGATTAACGAGGGGCGGATTTCGGGTAACCCCAAATTAAAGTAAGGCTTTTTGGACAAAATATTTTAGTTGGAGAGTAGAGTGAAAGAATTGAAGATATTTGGGGTAATTTTAGGAGTGTTTTTCACTTTTTACTTTGTGCCCTTCTCGAGTCCGGTTGTTACTGGAGCGGTCGGGGAATCCCTTCTTATGACCCAGGATTATGCCAGAAACCATGTAATACTTTGCCTTCTTCCTGCTTTTTTCATAGCCGGAGCCATCTCTGTTTTTGTAAGACAACAGGCGGTGCTTAAATACTTAGGGTCTAAAGCCAATAAAGTGCTTTCTTACGGGGTCGCTTCCGTTTCCGGAACCATACTTGCGGTCTGCTCTTGTACGGTACTTCCGCTTTTTGCGAGTATTTATAAAAGAGGTGCCGGTCTGGGTCCTGCGACGGCATTCTTATACTCCGGCCCGGCAATAAATGTGCTGGCTATAATACTTACCGCCAGGGTGCTGGGAATGGAAATGGGTATAGCAAGAACAGTTGGTGCAGTAGGTTTTTCCGTGATCATAGGAATTCTGATGCATCTGATATTTAAAAACAGTGAAAATAATGAGGCTTTAGAACCAACACCTGAGGTGGAGGAAAATAAAATTAGCAGGCCTCTTTGGAAGGACGCTCTCTTTTTTGGTGTGATGGTTGCAATTTTGGTTTTTATGAACTGGAGCAGAAACGGCGCCTGTCTTTGCGGGAGTGTAGATAATATTCCTGAACTGGTTGGCTGGCAGGGTGACGGAAGTTTTCTAGAAAAAGCCTGGCAGTTTATATTTATCATCAAATGGTATATCAGTGCTGCGTTATTTATTGCACTCGGGATAATTCTTTTTAAATGGTTCAATAGGGAAGAGTTAAAAGATTGGATGCTGGCTACCTGGGGTTTTGCAAAACAAATATTTCCGCTTCTAATAGTCGGCATACTTTCTGCCGGTTTTCTTCTCGGCAGGCCCGGCCATGAAGGCATCATTCCGTCTTCTTGGATAGCCTCGGCGGTGGGCGGGAACAGTCTTTTTGCAAATTTCTTCGCTTCGGTTGTCGGCGCTTTTATGTATATCGCAACACTTACAGAAGTGCCGGTACTCCAGGGCCTTATAGGTTCGGGAATGGGTAAAGGCCCGGCGCTGGCGTTACTTCTTGCCGGTCCCGCACTCAGCCTGCAAAGTATGTTGATACTCAATACGATTATGGGTTTTAAAAAGACAGCGGTTTATGTGATGCTTGTAGTTATAATGTCGACGCTAACTGGGTTCACTTATGGGTTGATTTTCTAAAAATAGCGGTTTTAAGGTTTGGAAGCAAAGCTTTTCTCGAGAGGAATGATATATAGATGTCAAATATCGTTGACATAGCGAGATAAGCAAAGCTTGTCTCGAGAGGAATGGTATATAGATGTCAACTATCGTTGACATAGCGAGGTAAATTCTAATATTAAGTCATCCAACTTTCTGCGAAAGCAGTCCGCCAGGCTTATGGGTGGAGTGGCGGAAGTGGAATCGCTTTTAACGGAGGTGACAAATGAAAATAGAAATACTAGGAACCGGTTGTCCGAAGTGCAAAAAATTATACGAGCTGGTGAAAGAGACCGTAAATGAACTTGCTATTGCAGCGGAAATAGTCAAAGTAGAAAAGATCCAGGATATTATGAAGTACAATGTTATGCTGACACCCGCACTCATAGTAAGCGGAGCGCTCAAGGTCTCGGGGCGCACTCCGTCAAAAGCGGAGATAGGTAATTGGATTACAACAGAAATGTCAAAAAAATAAGCACAACAATAACATCATCCTCGCCTTCCCTTTATAGGGAAGGGGAAGGAAATTCATTGGTAAAGGGGCAAAATATGGCAGACTGTACTTGCGGGTGCGAGACCAAGAGTTATTTGATCTATTCCTGTTCGGGGGCATGTGATACGGCGGAAATATCAGATCTGACAGCAAGAAAATTAAGAAGTGAAGGGGTTGGTAAGATGTATTGCCTGGCGGGAATAGGTGCCAACCTGCCGAATTTCATTGAGCAGGCGAAAAGCGTTGATTTAAATCTTGTTATTGACGGCTGTTCTGTCGGCTGCGGTAAAAAAATATTTGAAGGAAAGGGAGCCAAAACGCAGTGTTTTATTGTTACCGATTTTGGAATGGAGAAAGGCAAGACCCCGGTGACACCCGAAAATGTTAAGAAGGCGGTAGATGGAGTAAAGAAGGGCCTTTGCGGCTGAGGCAGCAAATGTACGGAGGCACAGAAGTACGGAAGCATAGCAAGAAAAAATAAAAGTATTTTTGCCATACCTCAGTGCATCTGACCATCTGAAAAGGGAGTTGTTATGAAGAATAATACGGCTTTTGTAATTATAATTTCTTTGTTTGTTTTTTTTGCCGGCGGTTGTTCAGAGAGAGCAAAACAGGTTGAACAAAATAATGAAAAGCCCGGTCTTCCGGCCCAAGTAGAAATCATTAAAGACAAAACAGCCGCAGTAGCAGACGAAAATAAAAAAGCGCTTGTTACTTTTGTAGAACTCGGCTCGGTAAATTGCATACCGTGCAAAATGATGCAGCCGGTAATGAAAGAAATTGAAAAAGATTATAAAAGTAAAGTAAAAGTAATATTTTATGATGTCTGGACGGCCGAAGGGAAACCTTTTGCGGAAAAATATGCCATAAAACTAATTCCTACCCAGGTATTTCTTGATAAGGAAGGTAAAGAGTTTTTCAGGCATGAAGGTTTTTTCTCTAAGGAAGATATAGCCGAGGTGCTCAAGAAACAAGGAGTCACAAAATAAAACTGCGTCTATAAATGTCTGTAAAAGTCCATAAATGTCCATAAAGTCTAAGGGAATAGTAAAAGATGGTCCATAAGGTTCGTAAAGTTCGTAAGGTCTAAAAGATTATAGTCAGGATATATTGCGGTTTTTTCAACCTTACAGACCTTATGGACTTTACGAACCTTATAGACATCGGTTGACGGAGTTTCAGTATGGAACAGTTATTTGTCTGGCTATCACGAGCAGTTGAGGGAAGTGCGCTTATTGCGCTCTTTGCTTCTTTTGCCTGGGGGATACTTAGTATTATCTTAAGCCCCTGTCACTTGGCGAGTTTACCTTTGATTGTCGGCTTTATCAGCGGTCAAGGGAAAATATCGATCAGACGGGCTTTCGTTATTTCCTCTGCTTTTGCGGCAGGAATTCTTATTACAATAGCTCTGCTTGGCGTAATAACGGCAATGATGGGCAAGATGCTTGGCGACACCGGTCAATATGGAAACTATATTGTAGCCGGGGTATTTTTTATAGTGGGACTGCACCTGCTTGGAGTAATTCCTCTGCCTTTTTCCGGTCCAAAACAAGTCGGGATGAAACAAAAAGGTCTGCTAGCCGCATTATTACTCGGACTAATATTTGGTATAGCGTTAGGACCCTGCACCTTTGCCTATATGGCGCCTGTCCTTGCCGTTACTCTAAGGACCGCTTCGACACAACTATTTTACTCTATCTCACTTCTCCTGGCGTATGGAATCGGCCACTGTGCGGTTATAGTTTTTGCCGGAACCTTTAGTGAGGTTGTTCAAAGATATCTTGATTGGAATGAAAAGTCCAAAGGAGCCGTGGTAGTAAAGAAGGTCTGCGGCGTGCTCGTAATCCTTGGCGGAATTTATTTGATACTCAAGTAATACTGATAGATGTCCGGAGACACTAAGGGATTAAAAGACGGCCGGTTTCATATTTAGGATTTGTTTCGAATTTCGAGTTTAGAATTTCGAATTTGAACTTAATGGAGTTTTTATGAAGAAAAAGTCGAAAGTTAAAGTTGATTGCGGTTGCGGAACTTCCGCGGTGGATTGCTGTGGCGGGGTCAAAATTGAAAAACATATTCCTGTTGATGTAATAGGTGTCGTAGAAACAAAGATAGGGGACATCCCTGTCGTAGGAACAAAGCTCTCCTTTAAGGATACTCTCGGAAGCTGGCGGATGCGGTGGGGTTTTGGCCGTTACGGTTATTCTATTGAACCGGGAATATATGCCGTCGGTAAACCCGGAAATACTTCGCCGGTATTTGTTACCGCAAATTATAAAATGTCGTTTGACCGCGTGAGAAAAGAACTTCCGTGGATTGATTGTTTTATCCTTGTTCTTGATACGAAGGGTATCAATGTCTGGTGCGCGGCGGGGAAGGGGACTTTTGGAACTGAAGAATTAATTAAGCGTATAAATACGGTGGAACTTGGAAAAATTGTTAAGCACAAAATAATTATTCTTCCACAATTGGGGGCGCCCGGGGTGGCCGCTCATATCGTTAGAAAGAAAACAGGGTTTAGCGCTGTTTATGGACCGGTAAGGGCAAAGGATATTCCGCTTTTTATGCGTAAGGGAATGAAAACCGGTGAAAAAATGAGCAGAATAGATTTTCCCTTCAAAGAAAGAATAGTTCTTGCCCCGATGGAGCTGGTAGGTTCTTACAAAATACTTGCCGGCGCATTACTTCTTTTAATTGCGGTAAATCTGCTGGTTACGGGCAGGATTTCGCCGCGCCTGTTTCCCGAATTTTTACCTTATATCGGAGCGGTATTTGTAGGCGCAGTTTTAGTCCCCGCACTTTTACCTGTATTGCCGGGAAGGCCGTTTGCTTTGAAAGGCTGGACCGCCGGCCTCGTCTATGTTGCTCTAATCGGTAATCTTTTTTACCCCGGTACAGGAAATTATTTAGTCTGGTTGTTAATATTGCCAGCAATTACTTCATTTATAGGACTTAACTTTACCGGCTGCTCAACCTATACTTCATTATCCGGGGTCCTGAAAGAAATGAGGTTTGCGATACCGACTATAATATTACTGACAATTGCTGGTATAATAATAAGGTTGCTATAGTCCAAATTCTAAGGTCAAAATTCTAAATACTAAGCTAAGCTTTTCTCGAGATGAAGGATATACAAATGTCTACATCCGTAGACATAGCGAGATAAACAAGATCAATGTAGGATATTAATAAAATAAATACTGAATATAATTACAACGATGTTGTTTCGAATTTCTAGGATTAACAAAAAACACTACATTGGTTTAAGACTTTATGGACTTTAAAAACTTTATAACCTTACGAACTGACGCAAGTGCAAGACCTTATGGACCTTAAAAACTTTACAAACCTTACGAACTACCGCAGCTGAAAGGAGAATATTTGTGAAATACTTGAAGAATGTCACCACTCTTAAACTTAATCGAAATAACTGCATTGGCTGCGGTCTTTGCCTTAAGGTCTGTCCTCACGAAGTATTCGTAATCAGGGATAAGAAAGCAATAATTGTATCAAAAGACAATTGTATGGAATGCGGCGCTTGTGCGAAGAACTGTGCTTTCAATGCTTTAAGCGTCAGATCCGGAGTTGGATGCGCGGCAGGAATAATGTATGCTGCTTTTTTAGGAAAAGATCCCGGGAAAGATGACTGCTGTTGAATTACTTATGACTGATAACTAATTGCTGATTTTGACCTCTTTGCAGACCTGTGTCTTTTGGCCTGTATTTGGAGCTTTGGGATATATTTAGTTGAAAAACAACTTTCTTAGCGTATAATACTCGTATTAAAACTTGTAACCGGAGGAAACAAATGAGAAAAATATCCGTAATATTGCTGCTGGCTGTTTTTTTCCTGCAAAGTTCGGTTTTTGGCGAAGAGGCAAAGGATATAATGAAAAAAGTAAGAGAGAAGGATGAAAATATCGGAAAGGTGTTTAAAACATTCAAAATGTCTTACGAAAAAAAAGCGCCCTGGGGTTTTAAAGGCACCTTTGAAACTCTCATAAAAGGGGATAAAAAAAGAATGAATAACGGCTCCGGCACTTTTACTTCGGACATTGTTTTTGACGGCAAGACCTACTGGAGTCTTCTGGCTTTTGGCGGCATGGTAACCAAGCAAAACAGCAAATACTATGATGACAACGATAAAGGTATCTACGGCTGGTGCAAGAAATTTAATGATAATGTGAAACTGACCGGTGAAGAGACCGTCGCGGATAGAAAATGCTATGTCATCGAAGGTGACGGAGGGGAAGAGTATCTGAAAAAGATCTGGGTGGATAAAAAAACTCTAAGCCTGATAAAAGCAGCCGGCGGAAATATGAAACTTGTGAATTCCGAGTTTAAAGTTTTAAATGACGATTACGAAGTGCCTATGAAAACGGATATATTTAAAGATGATAAAATAGATATGGCTATTGTCGTGACGGTACTGGAGATTGACAAGGAGATTGCTGATTCAGTTTTTAAGGTGGACGCGAAGACCGAGAATAATCCGTTTGAAGGCCTGTTTGGTAAATGAGTTGCTGCGCATAAAAAAGGGGGATATTTGGGGAACTTAAAGGTTGTCGGAATTTGCGGCAGTTTGCGCGAGGGCTCCTATAATCGAAAACTTCTTAACTGCGCAAAAGTTCTCATTTATGAAATGGGACTGGAAATGGCGGAGCTTGATTTAAAGGCTTTAAATCTGCCTTTATTTGATGGCGATATGGAAAGCAAAGAGCTTCCGGAAAGTGTGAAAATACTTAAGAAAACTGTGGAAGAATCCCATGCGGTAATTATTTCCTCACCGGAATATAACTATTCAATCACCGGCGCTTTGAAGAACGCGCTTGACTGGCTCTCAAGAGGCGGCAAAAATTCCTTAAATTCAAAAATTGCCGTAATTATGGGGGCTACCCCGGGGCCTTTTGGCACGGTGAGAGGACAGGCTCAGCTCCGGCAGATACTCGCCTGTTTAAATGTCATTGTCCTGCCCCAGCCCCAGATAATGGTTTCTTTTGCCGAAACTGCTTTTAATGAAGACGGCTCTTTGAAGGACGAAAAGACGGTTATTATGCTAAAAAGACTTCTCCAGACAACGCTAAACCCAAAGTAAGTAAATATTTTGCCCCTAAAAAACTAAAGCAGGTAAGGACTGCGAGTACCTGTTCCCTTCTGATTGTCGGTGTCCAAATTGGCAAATAAGTTGCTGCATTTGAGAAGCCGGCGTAATTATTTATGTTGACAATAAAAAGCAATTTCTGGTAATATTGGTTAGTTAACACTAACTAACTATAAAGGCGGTTTATGCAAGCTGAAAAATTGCTCGAGCAAATAATAGAATACTTCGGATACGAATTTACCAGGGTCAATGAAGAGATGACCCATCTTCAGGATTTTTCGGGGCTTACTTTTGCGCAAATCGGCTATCTTGAAACTATTTCCCGGCTGGGTCATCCGTCGGTTACCGATTTAGCGTTGACTTTGAAAATATCCAAGCCTTCCGTAACGGTTGCAGTCCAGAAACTTTGCGCCGGCGGCTATTTGAAGAAAGTAAATTCCTGTCTGGATAAAAGATCCTGGCATATACATTTAAACTCCCGGGGAGAAAAATTCCTGGTGGCACATAAAAAAATGCACGCCTCTGTGGCTAAAACCGTGGCCGGCGCATTTAAAGCGGAAGAGCGGGAGAAGTTGACGGGAATGCTTGAGAAGATAGTCGCGCATATTTCTGCCGAGAGACAGAGAATGGAGAAGAAATGAAAACGGCTGCAATATTCTGGCAGAGTCAGAGTGGAAATACTTTCGCCTGTGTAAAGGCGGCGGCGGAAGAACTGGAAAGAGGCGGCACCGGGGTTTACCTGCACCATATTCTTTCCAAAGAGCCGCCTGATTTTAAGGCAGAAGTTTTAATCTTTGCCTTTCCCGTTTTTAATTTTAAACCCGCGACGACCATGAGGGATTTTATTGAAAGTTTGCCGCCGGAAGTAAAAGGGAAAAAGGCCTTAATTATAGTTACTTGTACCGGGCTTTGGTCTGGTACTCCCTATACCGTCAAAAAAATGCTCAAGAAAAAGGGTGTAGAGTTATGCGGCGCCGTACTTGCAAAAGGTTCTGAGAGTTATATTCTGCTTCGAAAATATGTAAAGGCGCTAAATAACAGCGGTATGCCGGATGAAAAGGAATTACAGAAAGTAAAAACTTTTATAACAAAAGCAAACAAAAAGGAACTCAAGCCCCGGTTTTATCTCTTCAATCCGCTGTCTTTGTTCTACTGGCTCGGGGTGGTTTCGCCGGACAATGCCCCCGGCATGGTATTTACAAACAAGATTTGGGTTAAAGAGAAATGCACCTTATGCGGTTATTGCTACAAACTCTGTCCTTCAGGGGCCATAACCAGGCAGGGGGAAATCTTAAGTTGTGACGCCAAGAAATGCCTGGGTTGCTGTGGTTGTTTTAATATTTGCCCCGTAAGCGCCTGGACAACTCCGGCGTACAAAAAAGAGAATTTCTATAAAGGCGAGTTTGCCAAAGAGCTTGTTAAAACTCTAAAAGATAAGGAAGGCGGGAAATAATATGAAATACCAGAAACTATCTCTTATATTAATTATTTTGGCCGGTTTTGCTGCAGGGGGAAATATTGATAAAGATAGCTATCTGAGACAGGTTAGTGAGGGGAGCCTTCTTTTTAAAGCAGCTCTTTCTGCCGCGGATTCTGCAAAAAAGCAGGTTGAAGAAAAGAAATTACTTACCTCACCGTGGGCTTTTTCAGGTTTTCAGCATGGCCTGGATACGAGCCCTTCTGTTGACGCTATTGCACAGATAGACACCAGGGTTTTTGATGAATTTACTTTTGGACTTGAGCAGCGTACGGATATAGGGCTTTCCGCAAGAATTTCTTATGTTATTCAACACTATTCTCTGGAAGGCGTGCATCCTCTGGTTATGAATATCGGCGGGCAATCAATCAGTTTAAATCTTGTAAATACACCTAAATATTATTCCAACAAACTGGCAGCCGAGGTGAAACTGGATCTTTTGCGGAACGGTTTTGGCAGCGAGGTGCGTTCTACAAAAAAAGCTGTGGAATATAAAAACGAGGCGGTTTACTATGAAAAGATGTACCAGGCAAGACAGGTGCTTATTCAGGCTGAGACGGCCTACTGGGAACTTGCCCTGGCGCGGGAAGCGGTAAAGATTCATGAGCAGCTTTTAAACCGAGCCAATCAGCTGGACAGCTGGATGCAGGGTAAAATCAATCTTAATCTTTTAGACCAGAGTGATATTAACCAGTCAAAATCCGAAGTACAATATAGAAAGCTCGAATTGAAGGGCGCTTTGGATACGGAAAAATCAGCCGCCCGGGCTTTTAATTATCTGCGCGGTTTAGACGCGGAAAAAGTGGAAGAGACCCTGGCTCTGCCTGAAGAAAAAGACCTGCAGACGGAAATAAAAGACCAGGATCCAAAAAAGCGGCTTGATTATCTGGCTCTGCTCAAAAATCTTGAAGCGGCAAAGGCCGGCGCAGCCCTGAAAAAAGAGGTCCTTTCCTCAGAGCTTTCTATAGGTGCCTCAGCCTCTCTCAATGCTCTTGAAACGGACTTAGGTGCGGCCTGGAATAATTCATTTAAGGGCGATAAATATGTTTATGGGGCGGGAATTAATCTAAGGGTGCCTTTGGATTTTCCGGCAGAAACTCTTTCTACTGCCTATGACAGCGAGTGGAAAGCGGTGGAGATATTTTGTGAAGCCAAACGGCTGGAGACCAAGACGGAATTATCGGAACTTAACCGTAAACTTATAGATGTTAAAGAAAGATTACTCCTGGCTGTGGAATTGGAGCGGCTCCAGAAAAATAAAGCCAATGCCGAAAGAGACCGCTTGAGCCGGGGCAACAGTGTGACTGCGCAGGTTTTGACCTTTGAACAGGACTGGTCAAAAAGTCAACTCGGAGTCCTCGAAATAAAAAAAGGCATACTGGAAATAATTGCCCGGTTAAAACTTTTTGAAGAGAAGGGGGAGTAGACACGGTTAGCAAGGTCTGTAAAAGTCTGTAAAGGTCTATAAAGGTCTTTAAGGTATGTAAAGGTCTGTAAAAGTCTGTAAAGGTCTATAAAGTCCATAAGGTCCATAATGTCTAAAATCATGGAAGGATATTTGTGTATCTGTGTCATCTGTTTTTTATCTGTGACATCAGCTGCGCTTTTAGCAGCATAAGGTCTAAAATCGTTGAAATATATTAGATTATTATCTTGTAGTCTTGTTAGCTTGTATCTTGTACTTTGTACCTATTTTTGGTAAGGAGTTCTTAAATGAGTATAGCTTCTTTTAGTATTAAACGGCCGGTATTTATCGTGTGTCTTGTTCTTTTAATGCTGGTTACGGGATTGCTTTCCCTTTACAAATTGCCTGTAGATCAGTTTCCGGATATTAAAATACCGTTTATGGCAGTCAGGGTAATCTATCCCGGGGCCGGCCCCGAAGAAGTGGAAAGCCTTGTTGCTAAACCTCTGGAAGAACAGATAAGAACAATTCCTGGCGTAAAAAATATAAGTTCTTACTGTTATGACAGTATGGCTATGGTCTGGGTCGAATTTATACTGGAAACAAATGCTATGGACGCTGAACAGCAGATAAGATCAAAGGTCGCTCTGGCTAAAGGCAAGATGCCTAAGGAGATAGAAGAGCCGGTAATCGAACGGTTTAGTTTTTCCGACCAGGCGGTTATAACGGCGGCTATTGAGTCGGATATCTCTCCCAATAAACTCTTTGAATACGCTGATAAAGAGATAAAACCCCTCCTTGAACAGGTGGATAAAGTGAGCCGGGTCGAAATATTTGGCGGTTCGAAAAGAGAGATTCAGGTTCTTTTGGACCGGAGAAAACTTGATGATTATACGATTTCTGTTTCCCAGATAGCCCAGGCCATAGGTTTGTCCGGGCAAAACATTCCGCTCGGGAAACGGCCGGACGGTAAAAATCCAAACCGGGAATTAGTGTACAGATCTCTCGGTGAATTTAATACCATAGACGATGTTTCCAATGTCACTGTAAAATTTATCGGAAACGATGTTCCTATCCGTCTCTCCCAGCTCGGACGCGTAGTGGATGGTAACGAAGATGAGAACAGCCGCGCTTTCATCAATGGTAAACGCGGTATAGCCATAAATATCTATAAACAGAATGGCTCCAATACGGTGGATGTTGCCTCCCGGGTTACCAAGCGGCTTATGGAAATAAATAAAAAGTTGGGTGCGGAAATAAAAGGCTCAAAACTCCGTATTGTAAGAGATAGTGCTACAGCTGTAAGAAACAATATATTTGATGTGAGTGAATCTATTATAATCGGCATTGTGCTGGTAATTATCGTGGTCTTTTTATTCCTGGCAAATGTACGGTCTACGGTGATTACGGGCTTGGCTTTACCCAATTCACTTATCGGGGCTTTTATCCTGGTTTTTGCCGCCGGTTTTTCCGTTAATATGCTTACTCTGCTGGCTCTTTCTCTTGCTGTGGGCCTCCTGGTTGATGACGCTATAGTCGTCCGGGAAAATATTTTCCGCCATATACAGATGGGTAAAGACCCCGCCGTTGCCGCAGAAGAAGGGACGAAAGAGGTGATGCTGGCGGTTATCGCGACCACGCTGGCTATCATGGCAGTTTTTGGCCCTATAGCTTTTGTCGGCGGTATCGCGGGAAAGTTCCTGAAAGAATTCGGCCTTACCGTCTGTTTTGTCATGCTCATAAGTCTTTTTGATGCTCTTACTATGGGTCCAATGCTCTCAGCAAAATTTATTTCCACAAAGGAATCAAATAATCTTTTTGCCCGTCTATGGCGCAAGATAATGGATCCCGTAACCCGTAATTTTGAGGCGACCCAGCAGTGGTTGAACTATAATTATGAAAAAATACTCAGGCGTTCTATATTATTTCCCGCTCTGGTAATAGGCATTGCCCTGGTTTTATTTATGTTAAGTCTTTTCCCCGTGCTTACCAAGGCTATACCACAGACCTTTCTTCCTCCGCCCGACCAGGGAGAATTTAAAGTTGAACTGGAACTTGAGCCCGGAGCCAGTCTGGATGCCTCCTATGCTGTTTCTAAAAAAATGGATGAACTTATTAGGAAAAATCCGGAAGTGGAACTTGCTACGCTGGTAGTCGGTGGAAATAACGGGGCGAATCTTGCGGAGATGTTTGTTAAACTCGTGCCGCCAAATAAGAGAAAAATAAGAGGCGCCGCTTTTAAGGAGAAGCTCAGAAAGCAGCTCCTGGAATTTAAGAAATATAATCTTTCAGTCAACGATTATGACACAATGTTTGGCGGGCAAAAGCCGTTTACTATGAGTATTGCAGGCAATGACGCAAAAGAGCTTGAAGCTGCGGCGAAAAAGGTACTGGAACTGGTAAAGAAGAATCCGGGTTTTGTAGAACCGGATATGTCCTTTAAACCGGGGAAGCCAGAACTTAAAATGGTCTATAACGAACAAAAAACAAAACAACTCGGGATTTCAACGCTTATTGCCGGCGCCGAGATCCGGGCCCAGGTTGAAGGGGTTACTCCCGCAAAATTCAGAGAGAAAGGCAAAGAATGGGATATCCGGGTCCGATTGCAGGATTCCGATAGAGATTTAAAGGAGGCCTTTCATCTGGTAAAGGTTCCGAATGTTAATTACCGGCTCGTTAATATTAATCAGGCGGCAAAACTTGTACCGGCAGACGGGCCTTCTACCGTTCAAAGGAGTAATGGCCTGCGCGATATAAAAATAGAAGCCGATATCGGAACCGGGTACGGCGTAGGCGACCTGATGAGTTATCTTAATAAGGAAATTAAGGAAAAGAATATGTTTCCGCCCGGTATTTCCTACCGTTATCAGGGACAGGGAGAGCAGTTTGACGAAATGAGCATGAATATGGGCCTGGCTGCAGTTCTGGCAGTGCTCTTTATCTATATTGTCCTGGCAAGTTTGTATGAATCTTTTGCCACGCCTTTCGCCTTGCTTATACCTTTGCCTTTGGCGGTCTCCGGGGCTTTGCTGGCCCTT
>CAIYPD010000024.1 GCA_903928075.1 Candidatus Firestoneibacteriota bacterium | reverse complement strand
AGGAGAATCATATGAACGAACTACAAATCGCCCTCAAAATAGCACTTGCAAACGTCTTCGTCTTCTATTTCAAAGCCCACTCATCTCACTGATAACGGTAACTTTAACCTGTCCAGGATACTCAACCTCTTCTTCAATCCGTTTTGCAATATCTTTAGCAAGCTGGAGAGCCTGAGCATCATTAATTTCCGTGTATTCCACCATTATCCTGATCTCCCTGCCGGCCTGCATGGCAAAGGAGTTTTTTACACCGGTGAAAGATTCTGCAATATTTTCAAGTTTTTCCAGCCGCTTAATATAGGTTTCCAGGGATTCGCGCCTGGCTCCCGGCCTGGCACCGGAGATTGAGTCGGCAGCCTGCACAATTATTGCATCTATCGTCCTTAATTGATCGTCACCGTGATGATCCCCTACCGCTGAAATTACGCGGGGGCTTTCTTTGTATTTCTTAACAAGGTCAGCGCCTATCTGCGGGTGGGTTCCTTCTATTTCGTGATCCACCGCTTTACCGATATCGTGTAATAAACCCGCGCGCTTAAACATAACTGAATCAAGCCCTAATTCCCCTGCGATCATACCCGCCAGATTTGCGACTTCTATGGAATGCTGAAGAATATTTTGGCCGTAACTTGTCCGGTATTTTAAACGCCCGATAAGTCTTACCAGCTCCGGATGAATTCCTGAAAGCCCCATATCCATTACGGTTCTTTCCCCGGTTTCTTTTATCTTATCATCAACTTCGCTCTTAACCCTTTCCACGACCTCTTCTATTCTTGTAGGATGTATTCTACCGTCGGATATTAAGCGCTCTAAAGATATCCGGGCTATTTCACGGCGCACCATATCAAAACCGGAAAGCACTACTGCCTCCGGAGTATCATCTACAATAACATCTATACCCGTTGCCGCCTCAAGGGCGCGTATATTTCTGCCTTCTCTTCCGATAACCCGTCCTTTCATTTCTTCATTAGGAAGAGGAACAACAGAAACGGTAGATTCGACCGTATGGTCAATAGCACAGCGCTGAATTGAGAGTGATACAATCTTTTTCGCCCGCTTTTCGGCTTCTTCCTTTGCTTCGTCCTCAATGCGCTTAATTATAACCGCGGCATCGCTATGTGCCTGTTTTTCGAGCATTTCAAGCAGCATCTTTTTGGCATTTTCGGTGGTTAAACCGGAGATTCTTTCAAGTTTGACCCGTTCTTCTTCAAACATCCGGTTTAGCTTATCATCTTTCTCCTTAATAAGCTGGTCTTTCTGCAGTAATTCATTTTCCCGGTTCTTATTATCTTTTTCCTTCTGGTCCAACAAATCAGCTCTTTTATCAACATGCTCTTCTCTTTGGGTCAACCTTTTTTCAAGAGTTTGAATTTCTACCCTTCTTTCTTTCGTTTCAGATTCAAACTGCTGTTTTGCCTTAAAAAGCTCTTCCTTGGCTTCCACAATCGCTTCTTTTTTTCTTGACGCGACCTGCCTTTCGGCATCTTCAAGCTTTTGCTTGACTATCTTCTCCGCCGATTGCATCTTATCTTCAGCTGTTTTCTTTCTGAGTATCCAGCCGACAAAGATTCCGGCCAAAGTACCGACAACAGCCACAACTATGAGTATTAACGATAGACTGTTCATTAATGTTCCTCCTTGAAAAAAAAATAATAAATTTTAGGAGGGTTTAGGTTAACTACAGGAAATTACGAGGCGTTATTTAATTGGAAGAATTCTGCCGGCGAATATTGAAAAAGAAAAGCCTTTCTTTTTCAGTCTTTGCTAAAATAACAGAATTCATATAAACAAATACAGAACTTGCTTCTGATTTGTAAATTTTTACTATGTTTAGTAACCCAATTAAATGTCTCATTTTCTGTATATACCCTTCCTAATTACTCTATAGTATAGTCAATAAGTTATCAAAAGTCAATGGTATTTAAAATTTACCGTGCATTAGAAATTATATGAACATTGCTTCATATTGAAACGCATAAGCCGGTAATTTGCTTCAGGTGACTATGGAATACTCTCTTTTTTCCGTGATAATCAGATTTAGCTTTTGATCATACTTTTCTGTCGGTAACTGCTTAAGTATTTGGAATTCGTAGGCAACTCCAATTTTAAGGGAGGCCATATCCTTTAATAGCCGGTCATAAAATCCCCCGCCATAACCCAGACGGTTGCCTTTGCAGTCAAAACCAACGCCGGGCACTATTATTATGTCTATCTTTTTGCCGTGATAGAACTCTTCGGAACCGGGCTTTGGTTCTAGAATACCACAAGAAGTTCTTATTAGTGTCTCAGGAAATGTCCTTATCCTGCTAATAGTTAGACGCTTATTCTTAAAGTCAACTATAGGCACATAAACTGTCTTTTTAAGTTTTAGGGCTTTTCTGATCATCTTATAGGTATCGACTTCATTATTAAATGAGACATAAAAAAGGACGCTTTTTGCTTTTCTAAATTCTTGCAATTTGAAAAGCTTTTTCATTATAATGCGGCTTTTGTATGCCAGAATAAGGGGTTTTACTTTTGCTCTAAGCTTTTTAAGTCGAATTCTGATTCGTTTTTTAAGACTTAGTTTAAGACGGGTCTTTCTTTGCATAAATAGCCTTTTTATACTCAATTAATTCTTTAATTTTAACAGTATTATTCCCACCTCAGATGCCCTTTTTTCCAGCAATAAGCCAGGCCTAATACCAATATTCCGAGAAAAAGCACCATTTCTACAAAGGCAAAAAGTCCTAAATCCTTAAAAACTACAGCCCAGGGGTACAAAAATATTATTTCAACATCAAATATTACAAAAAGAATAGCAAAGAGGTAATACCTCATATTAAACTGAATCCAGGCGCCTCCCACCGGTTCCTCTCCGCATTCGTAAGTACTCTCTTTTTCGGCATTAGGGTTACTATTTCTTACCAAAAATGCTGTGACTAATCCAGCCACGGTAAATCCAAGGGCTATAACCAGAAATATGAAAACTGCAAGGTATTCGTTTACCATAAGGTTTTTGTAAGCGGCCGTACAAACTAAATCCGCTGACTTAACTCCTTTCCTCTCTTAAGAGGACATTTTACCGTAACAATTATTTATCTACAGTGATTCCGGAAAGCTTTAATATCTGGGGAACTTTATCGTCCCAACCTAAAGGCATTAAGTGGACCCCCTGACACAAAGGTTTTAAATCCTTAATCAGCCGGGCTGCTATCTCTATGCCGGTTTGGCCTGATTTTGTCTTTTCCTTGTCTTTTTTGAGTTCTTCTATAAGCTCCTGGGGCACATTTATACCCGCAACATTTTCATTCATAAATTTAGCCATACCCGGGCCTTTTAGTATCACTATCCCGACATAAACAGGAACACCAAATTCCTTGACTCTTTTCATGAATTTATCGAATTTATCAACTTCATAGACGGCCTGGGTCTGAAAGAATTCAATACCGGCTTTTATCTTTTTCTCCATTTTGAAAAGCTGCGGGTCTAACGGTTCGGCGCAAGGAGAAACAACCGCGCCTTTGCAGAATTTTGGCGGTTCGCCGTCCAAAATATTTCCTGCCAGGTCTTTGCCCGCTTCCAGTTGTTTTACCATATGAGTAAGAGAAACGGAATCCAGATCAAAAACCGGTTTTGCATCCTTATGGTCGCCCAGGGTGGTATGATCCCCCGTAAGCAAAAGAAGATTATCTATTCCAAAGAGTGCGGCGCTTAAAATGTCTGACTGTAAGGCCAGCCGGTTCCTATCCCTGCAGGTCACCTGGAAAACCGGTTCAATATTTTTTTCAAGAAGCGCCTTGCACATAGCCAGGCCTCCGAGCCGCATCACCGAAGATTGATTATCTGTCACATTTATCGCATTGACATAGGGCCAGACAACCTCGGCTTCGTGCAAAGCTTTTTCTATGTGAAAACCCTTGGGCGGTCCAAGTTCCGAGGTAATTATAAACTTTCCATTCTTTGTAAGTTCTGTAAATTTCATGCTTCCCCCTTATTGACTCTTTTTATAATCCCTGATAGAAACTGATTCCTTTAATTTCTCTGCAACTTTACCCGTTGTCGTAATTTTATTCATTATGTTTTCCCAGCCGCACTCTTTAATTTTAGAAACTTCACATTTTCCGTTTTTTGCTCCCCCGCAAGGCCCGTTCAAGAGCCCCTTGGAACATGCAGTTACCGGACAAATTCCGGCCGTGGAGCTGAGCCTGCATTCGCCGCATTGCTCGCAATCATACGAAGAAGGCGTGAAACCGGAAAAGCCCGGGAGATAAAATGTATCACAGCCTGCAAGAACTGTTTTAGAAGCCAGGAGCCCTGCCAGTGTCTGTACTCCGACCCCGCAAGCAAAAACGACCATGGTTTCAGCCTTTTCAATTTCCTGCCTGTAAAGTTCTAATCTTTTCGCGGTATAGTCCTCATTACAAAGATAATCAAGGACTATTTCTCCGGATAGGTCAGGGTAAAGTTTTTTAAACTCTTCTTTAATATTTTGATATTCTTTTTCCGGGAAAAATACTTCCTTACAGCCGAAACAGGCCACAAGCAGTGTTTTTGCTTTTAAAAAGGGAAGTATTTCTTCTTTTTTCTTGAGCTGTGTGATTAGCATTATTTCTTTCTCTCCCTGATTATTTTCTTTGATTTTTTGAAAATCTCGACCATGTGTGACTTTGAAGAACAAATATCCTCGCAGCAACCGCATTCAATGCAGTTAAATACCCCTTCATTTTCTACTTTTTCCCAATTCTCCGCCTGTGCGTAAAACACAAGTTTATGAGGTTTTAGTTCCATAGGACAGACATTAACGCATCTGCCGCATTTAATACAGGGCTCAGCGGTTAAGTCGTCTTTCTTTCGAACCACAACAATTCCGTTTGTGCCTTTGATTACCGGGACCTCAAAATCTGTCTGGACAAAACCCATAATAGCCCCGCCCATTTTTAGTTCATAATTAGAAGGTATATTGATACCGCAGATATTAACAATTTCAGAAAGCAGCATACCGGTTTTAATCTCATAATTACCCGGCTTTTCAACTCCCTCGCCGGCGACCGTAACAACCCTGCTGATAAGCGGTTCACCTGTATAGACCGCTTTATAAACGGCCAGAGCAGTACCTATGTTATTAACAATTACTCCCACCTCAAGAGGCAATCCCCCCCGGGGTACTTCTCTGTTAAGCACCCTCTTTATCAGCATTCTTTCTGCGCCTTCGGGGTATTTTGTTTTAACCGGGACGACTTCAACCGTTAAATCTCCTTCAACTTTCGCTTTTAAAATTCTGAGTGCTTCGGGTTTGTTGTCCTCTACAGCAATTATGCCTTTATTTACTCCGGCGGCTTTCATTAACAACTTAAGGCCTAAAATAATCTGTTCCGGCTTTTCCACCATCAGCCTGTAGTCAGCATTCAGCAAAGGCTCACATTCGCAGCCATTAAGAAGAATTGTATCTATGGGCTTATTTGAGTTTAGTTTAATATGCGTAGGAAATTGGGCACCGCCCATACCAACAATCCCGGCCTCTTTAATCGCCTTTAAAATATCTTCCTTAGCGCTTAATTCAAGCGAGCCTTTTGAGTTTACGGCGAAACTAACTTCGTCTCTTTTATCGTTTTTTATAACAACTGTCAGGACAGGCTCAGGAAGCAGGGGATGCTTTTTGGGTTCAACGGCTAATACCTCTCCTGAAACAGAAGAGTGGACAAAAGCAGAAATTGCGGCCTTCGATTCACCTATTCTCTGACCGGCTTTAACCTTATCACCTTTTTTAACCAAGGCTTCACAGACTGCGCCGGCATGCTGTTGTAACGGAATACTTACAATTTCAGGTGCCGTAATTTTTGTTATGGGAAGTTTTTCTGTGAGTTCCTTCTTTTCTTCTGGATAAAGCCCGCCGTAAAAGCCCTCATTTCTCTTTGCCTGGATAGTTTTAACATAACTATCCATAAATTCTGCGCTGTTTTTATTATAGTTTCTCAGCTTAGGTTCCTGCAAGATAAATACTTTTTCTCTATTTTGACCTTTAAGACGGTTATAGATATTTTCCCAGGCGCAGTCCTTATCTTTTGAAACCTCGCACTTTCCGTTTTTGGCCCCGCCGCAAGGCCCGTTTATAAGCCCCTTGCTGCAATCAACTACCGGACAGATTCCGCCGGTTAGAGTAAGATAACATTCACCGCAGGCCCCGCATTTCTCGGCATTCAAAGAGATGCCGTGATAACCGCCCTGAAAAACTGAATCAGCTATGGGAAGAACCGGGACATTTAAGATACCTGCAATGGTCTGAACCCCAACGCCGCATGCAATCACAGCAACCGCATCCGCCCCGGCAACTTCTTCTTTAAGGCCCGAGAGCGTTTTCTCAGTTAGAAATTTATTGCAAAGAAAATCTAAAGCCCTCGAGCCCGTGGCAGTCTTTCCTGTTTCATTTAACAGTATATTTAATTCCGCGGTTTCCGGCTCGAGATCTGAGGTTAACTCGTTAAAACATTTATTACAGGAAAGAACAAATATTCTTTTTTTGAGAGCCAGAATATCTGCAAGTTCTTCTTTGCTTTTTAATTTATATTTTGTAAAGTCTAATTTTGGCATTTTTCTCTCTTAAAGGTACTTTTTGTATTCAGAATCGAGCTTGAACCTTACCCCGGGATTATCTCCGTATTCAATTACCACAGGTTTTCCGCCGTTTGTAATAGAAAGACGCCCCGCTTCCATGACCAGTTCATTATAATAACTGTTAGCCGGAGTTGCCACAACGCCTTCTTCATCTATTCTCTTTATTACCTTCATTTTATCTTTTAGATCAACTGCTGCATTAACCCTCAGTGCCGCAAGACAATTAGCTTCTATGGATCTAAACCCGTAACCGACAGGTTCATAACCCTCGCCGCCCTTATAGACCATCTGAAAATAATCCGGATTAGTTTCATAATAATATTTGTCATCGGGGTCACTTCCTTTTACCAGTACCGAATGTTTGACTCCGCGGAACTGGTCAGAATGGGAAATAATACCCCCGCTGTCTTTGCCACGGGTATGCAGCACTATTCCCTGGGTATTTCCGCCGGGTGCCTCATCAGGATAACCAAAACCGTTCACAACATTTAAACAGGCCCCGTTATTCCATATGACCCGGCCGTCAGTCCATAAGAAACCATCGTTACCGTTGGGGTACTTTTCAGAAATGCCGTAAACAGAAACTTCTACCGGCAGGAGCCCGGTAATAAAAGCCACCAGATCTATATAATGACAGGCCACATAGGAAAAGGCATCAGAATTCTTAACCGTGCACCAGTTCTGAAAATTAGAATGCCTGTAATACCAGGGCTCCATTAAATGGGCCTGGCCTATCTTAAATTCCCCGAACTCGCCGTTTTCATACCGCCGGCGAGCAATCAGACTGCGGTCATCAAAGCGCTTATGATATTCTATACCTACAAAAAGGCCTTTTGCCAGCGCCTCTTCTTCAATTTCTTTAGCTTCTTTATAATTTAAAACCAGCGGCTTTACGCTGCATACATGCTGATTATTTTTAAGCGCTTCTTTAACTACGCCGTAATGAAGCTGGTCCGGCATAGCCACAAAGACCAGATTGCCGGGTTTCATTTTTTTTATTATTTCTTTATATAATTCCGGGTAATTTTTTGTTGGTTCAACTTTCTTATAGTCAGGACAGGACTTAAAAGACTGACCGGGAAAGGCTTTGTTTAACATACTGTTACCGGCAAGCGCTTTTAAAGGAGCGGAGTTTAAAGCCACCACCTTAATTTCGCCGACTATCCCCAGCCTTTGAAGCTGATAAATGGAAGGAAGTATCTGGACAGCCGTTATCATCCCGCCGCCCACTATGGTCACATCCAGTTTCCTGTCTGCCACCGTTTTCTCCTTAGTGCTTGATTTCCTGATTAAATTGAAAGACTGCCCCGCAATAAATCGCGGGGCAGCCGGTCAACTATTTAAATATCAAGTTACTTTTTCCTGGACTTTTTTTCTTTTCCTGTAACTTCTTTATTAAGAAGTGAACCCCGTCTGTTGGCAACAAAAGCATAACCCAGAGCAGCCAGGCACAAAAGAGCAATAAACATTTTCTTTCCGAAATCCGCATCAGACATGGAGATTACGGCCACAGGTGCTATAGGAGCTAAAATGATAGCAACCAGGTTCATAACCTTGATCATGGGATTAATGGCAGGTCCCGCGGTATCTTTAAACGGGTCGCCTACGGTGTCTCCGATTACAGCGGCTTTGTGAGCATCGGTACCTTTACCGCCCATAAAACCATCCTCAATCTTTTTCTTGGCATTATCCCAGAGCCCGCCGGTGTTAGACATAAATACGGCAAGCAGCTGACCCATAACTATCGTACCGACCAGATAACCGCCAAGCGCGCCGACGCCTAAAGTAAAGGCCACAAGTATCGGTGTGGCAACGGCAAGTATACCGGGCCCGACTAATTCTCTCTGGGCCGCTTCGGTAACAATGGCAACGCAAGGACCATATTCCGGCAATTCTGTTCCTTTCATAATGCCCGGATGTTTTTTAAACTGTCTTCTGACTTCCTGAACAACAAGGAAAGCCGCTCTTCCTACAGCTTTTAACATAAAAGAGGAGAATAACATCGGAACCGCAGCGCCGATCATAAGCCCGACAAAAATCTCGGGAATATTAATCTGAATACCTGTCGCCACAAGTTTAGCTTCATCAATGTAAGATCTAAAGAGTGCGGTAGCCGCAATAACGGCCGTCGCGATTGCAAGACCTTTTGTCAGCGCCTTGGTGGTATTTCCGATAGCATCCATCCAGGCAAGTGTCTCGGAAGCTTTAGTCGCCTTAATTTTGGACATTTCAAAGATACCGTGCGCATTATCCGTAATGGGTCCGAAAGTGTCCATAGCAAGCACAAAACCGGTTGTGGCAAGTAAACCAAGTCCGGAGAGCGCTACGCCAAATGCGGCCATAGCCGGATCGCCTTTAAAGATAACCAGCGAACTTACAATAGTTCCACAGATAAGCACTATCGCCCAGACTGAAGATTCCATACCTTCCGCAAGTCCGTTAAGAATCAGGGTTGCAGGACCGGTTTTAGTCGCAATTGCCGTCTCGGTAACAGCTCTCTTATCGGGATGGGTAAAGATATTTGTAAGTATCAGGGTTGCAACCGCAAGCAGGATACCTATTGAGGTAATGAGCGCCAATTTTAACCAGAGTAAGCCGGCAATGCCGCTAAACATCCAGTAGGAAAGGCCAAAAAACCCGATTATAGAAAGGCCGGCAGAAACGCAGTAGCCAATAACGATAGGCTTCATCGGGTCAAATACTTTTGCTTTATCATCGCCCCGGACAAACCAGGTTCCGATAATAGAAGTAAATACACCCAGAGCTCGAATAAGCAGTGCAAACATAATGAAAGGAAGCGCCCTGTCTCCGCCAATAGATGCCGCAAGAATAATTGCGGCTACCAGAGTAACTTCGTAAGATTCGAACATATCTGCAGCCATACCGGCGCAGTCACCGACATTATCGCCGACATTATCGGCAATAGTAGCGGCGTTTCTTGGATCATCTTCCGGAATACCCGCTTCAACTTTTCCTACCAGATCAGCGCCTACATCAGCTGCCTTGGTATAGATACCGCCGCCGACTCTCATAAACAAAGCCGCCAGCGAACCGCCGAAACCAAAACCAATCAATACTTTCATAGCATCCTGTTTAAATAACCAGAATATTAAAGTTGCGCCAAGAAGACCAAAGCCGACCGTGAACATTCCGGAAACCGCACCCGCGTTAAAAGAAACTCTCAAGCATTTTGAAAAACTTGTCAGAGCCGCGTTAGCTGTCCGGACATTTCCTTTTACTGCCAGTTTCATACCGACAAAACCGGCGCCGTAAGAGCAGAGCACTCCGGCAACAAAAGCCAGCGCTATACCCCAGGAAAGTTCCATCCTTTTAGGATCGTCTTTGAAAGTGCCGTAATAGTACATCGAAAGCAAAGTAACAAATACTACCAGAACAAAAAGACTCATAATTTTGCTCTGTTGCTTAAGATACGCCATTGAACCCTGTTCTATGGCATCGGCTACATCGGTCAAAGCCTTCGGGCCTGCCGGTTGACGCAAAACATTTACCACCAGTATTCCGCCGTAGATCAGGGCTATAATTGCCGCCCAAAATACTACAGTAAGAACACCATACTCGAATGGCCCAAATGCCGGCAATACGAGGTTGCCTTCGCCTGCTATTACAAGCTGGCCAAGTTTTGAAACAATACTTCCTACCATTTTACTTCCTCCTTTTCTTTCTTCTACCGTTTTTTACCGTTGTAACAGCAAAACCGGAGAGATTCTCTTTATATTGAGACAACGCATAAAACCTTCATGAGGTCAGCTGCGTATTATTTGTTTAAGCGTCGGCGTTTTCCAGCTGAGCTTTTGAAGGGCCGTTAACTACACAGAGCCCTTTAAGTGCATCTTCAAGCTGTTCTTTATTCGGTACCACTCCGTGCCATTCCGCTTTATTTTCCATAAAACATACACCTTTACCTTTTATGGTTTTAGCTACAATGACGGTCGGCTTTCCTTTTGTGGCCCGGGCTTCTTTAAAAGCCGCAAGATGCGCCTGAATTGAATGTCCGTCTATTTCTATTACATGCCAGTTGAAGGCTTTTAATTTAGCGGCCAGAGGCGCGATACCTTTTACATCTTCTACATTGCCGTCTATCTGCAGATTATTATAATCAATCCAGGCTAATACATTATCCAGTTTTCTGTGCGCGGCCGTCATAATTGCTTCCCAGACCGAACCTTCCTGCAGTTCTCCGTCGCCTAGAATACAAAATACCCGGGAGTCGCTCCCGTCAAGTTTTAAACCCAAAGCAGCGCCATTGGCCGCGCCGAGACCCTGTCCAAGAGACCCTGCTGATAATTCTATGCCGGGAGTTTTTTCGCTGTGAGGATGCCCCTGAAGCCGGCTGTGAAGTTTTCTTAAAGTAAGAAGCTCTTCAACCGGGAAATACCCGCTCTCTGCAAGAACCGCATAAAGCCCCGGGTTAGCATGCCCTTTCGAAAGAAAAACCCTGTCTCTTTTAATCCATTTCGGGTTAGCCGGGTCATGTCTTAGTTCGGCAAAATACAGGGCAGTAAGGAATTCCACCATAGAAAGAGAGCCCCCCGGATGACCGGAACCGGCGGCGTTAAGCGAAACGAGTATCCCTTTACGGATGCTAATAGTATGCTGCTCAAGTTGTTTAATATCCGGCTTTTCATTTCTACCCTGAAACATTAATCCTCCTTAAATACAATTACTGATTGCTCATTCCTAATTGCTGATTAAACAAACAATATCTTTCGACGATTTTAGACCTTATCTCGCTATGCCAAAGTATTTTGGCATCTATATATCTCTACCTAGCGAGAAAAGCTTTGCTTATAAACTTTACAAACCTTACAAACTTTATGAACTTACTTAACCTACACCAACGCCCAGGCTTCTTTCCAGACTCTTTTAGTATTTGCAATAACAAGTTCCGAGGGTTCGTCAGGAAGAGGTTTTACTTCAAAACTGACCACCGGCGGTTTTGCCATAGGCGAAGAAGGCAGGTATCCTATCTTAAAGAGGATTCTGATAAATTCGGCCAGGTCCGCTGAACTGTTCATACTTCCTTTGAGATTAAAGCGGGGATGCTGATCGCCGAAAGCCGGACTGGTTTTGTCCGCGACAAAAGCCGTGCCGACATGAACATGGTTTAAATATTTTTTTACGGTTTTCAAAGCATAAACCGATTTCTCATTTAAGAGGGGCAAATGTGAAAGATCCAGACAAAGTCCAAAATTCGGGCAATCCTTTTTTACCTCCGCCGCCAGTTCGGCTGCTTCTTTTGAAGGGCCCACTAAACATTTCTTTTCCACCGAGTCATCAAAGGTTTCCAGAGAGAATATCAGGCCTTTTTGTTCCGCGTATTGCGCAAGTTCTTTCATTGAGGCAATAAGCAGTTTTTTCGCGGCGGCTCTCTTCGAGTTTTCAGGCGCCGGCCCCGAGAGCACTATAACTTTTTCCGCGCAAAGAGCCCCGCCGGCATCAATGGATAGTTTGACATCGGCTACGGCTTTCTTGCGTTCTTCTTCAATTTCAGAATTAAGATTCAATTTTCCGACCAAAATCGGCATCTGGCCTGCTAATCCCACTCTTAGACCCGAGACTTCAGTGATTTTTCTCATTTTCTCAAGCAGGGAACTATCAAGCGGCCTTCTTACTTCAACGGCGCCGAAAAATGAATCCGCCGCAATATTAGAAAGCGTCTCCAAAATAGGCCCCTCGCCTTTCATACACCCGGGATAGATCATAGGATGAATTATCCCCAGACTCAGGTAACCGTGCCAAAGTGTTTTCATATATACAGCTCCTTTACTAAAATTATAATTATAATTACACCGGCAAAATATCTACTTTGACAGTATTTTTGCTATAAAATGTTTTTCAAGCCGCGCATATTCCGGCAGAGACCCGCCGATTAGCGGAGTGACATATTTTAAAAACTCTTTTGTAACCCAGGTGCCGCTTGCGGCAATGAATTCTTTAGGGACTTTTCTTTCCTTGTTTGCAATATTTACAAGCTCGCTCAAGCCGGTCCCGCACTTATAGGGTTCATTTGCTTCGCGAACCAGGGTCACCATATACCCGCTCTTGCCTTCGACTGCATGTTTGACCGCCATGGTTCCGGAAAGATAGGCCTCAGCTCTATCGGTTGAAGATTGAGCAATGCCCGAGACCCTCTGTATTGTACCCGGTTTATCACAGCGGGCTTTAATTTTTAGTTTCTCGGCAATAATTGAGACCAGGGTTTCGCCTACTCCCCCGAGCTGTTTGTGCCCGAACTTATCCATGTCGATGTTTCTCTTGGAAGCAGTCAGGTATTCCCCGTTTTCATCTTTTAAGCCTTCACAGCAGGTAATTACCACATAGCCTAATTTACTGTAGACTTTTTCGACTTCGGTGATAAATTTATCCTGATTAAAGGGTATTTCGGGTAAAAGAATAAGATGCGGCGCGTCATTATCCCGCTGTCTCGCAAGCGCCGTAGACGCCGTAATCCAACCGGCATTACGCCCCATGGTTTCAATTACTTTTATCGTATCCGAGGTATAAATTGCCTCGGTATCAAGTCCGGCATCGCGGACCGCAAGAGCCAGCCAGCGGGCCACCGAACCATATCCCGGACAGTGATCCGTAACCGGGAGGTCGTTGTCCACTGTTTTTGGCAGGCCCATTACCCTTAATTCATATTTTTCTTTAACTGCCAGTTCGTGGACTTTGTTGGCGGTATCCATTGAATCATTGCCGCCCGCCACGAAGAAATATCTTATATTGTGCGCTTTTAAAACATTCAGAAGTTTATCAAAATCTTCGGCATTCTTAAGCTTATGCCTGGAAGAACCCAGAGCCGAAGACGGTGTTACGCTTAAGAGTTCAATATTTTTTTTGCTCTCTTTGTTGAGATCAATAAAATTCTCGTTAAGCACGCCCAGAACACCGTTTATAGATCCGTACATATTTGTGATATCTTTATGCTTTTGTGCTTCCGTAATAGCGCCTGCTATACTGCTGTTAATTACGGCAGTAGGGCCGCCGGACTGGGCAAAAAGAGCGTTTCCTTTTAAAGCCATTTGCTAATTCTCCCGTTAGTAACAAGTTATTTAATATACTTCGTCAGAGCATCTAAGTTCTGATCCCTGTTATTCATAATGTACTCAATAGCCTGATCTTTGCTAAAGCCGTTGTGCACCACTTGATTGACCGCCAACGCGGCCGCAAGAGGATCTTCTTTTCCCGGGAAAAGAATATTTCTTCCCACAAGAGCGCCTCTAACATTTTTTCCGGCTTTCATACCTGCTTCAAAATCGGCAATAGTTCCCGTAGGGTCACCCGCAGATTCGCCGCCCAGCATAAGCAAAGGAAGCGTTGTGGCGCCGGCAACTCTTTCAAAATGCTCGCCATAAGGAATTTTCAACCAGAGATTCCTGGAAGAATCGCCCATGGCGGAAGCTACGCCTACTATTTTAACCATTTCGGTGAGGGTTTTCTGTATTTTATAGCCTTCTGAATTAACATAAAGAGGTTCAATAAAACTGGGCATTTCGTACTTATTAAGCTCACTTATCATATTTGCGCAATAGAGCATAGTTTTCGCGGAATCAGGATTAGTGACATCAAGACGGAACATTGTTTTTGCGCCGTCCATATTAAGTAAGCGAAGTGATTCCGAGGAAAAAGAGGTAAAAGTATCGTCCATTTCAAACTTTGTGCCGGCCAGTCCGCCTCTATTCATGGAACCCAGCATTACTTTCTCGTCAAGGAAAGAGCAGCCCCCGTGCTTCTTTACAAGGTAATTTACAATAAGCAGATCTTCTATAATATCAGGTGTAGCCATGATTCCGTCAAAATCAGTATGCGTTACCACCCGCAAGACCCTTCCGAGATACTGAAACCGGTCAGCCATAGCTATTGGATCCGCACCATTCTTGTTCACCATTCTGCCGGGATGGTCGGCGGCTAAAACCGTCAATTTGCCGTCTTTTGTTATTTTCTTTCTTCTTTTTCTCGCCTTTGCTTCCTTAATAATAATCTCCGGAGAATTGACCCTGACTTCCGTTATGGCATCAAATATGTTTTTTGTGAAAAACTTCTCCAGCTTAAACTCGTAGTTTGCGGTAGAGTAAGCAACCATTGAATCCTCCTTTAAAATAGGGACTAAGATTTTTATAAATCCGCAAAACCAATTAATCTGCGCGTGTTTTCCCTGTATAAGAAAAGAAAAACAATTGGTGTTATTTTAGCACTTTTTGAAGGTTATTTTCAAGAGATTTTAGGGTCTTAACCGCAGAAGTTCTTCAATTTTAAGAATAATTTGATTTAAAGTCACAGAAAATACGCTTTCATCAATATTTCTTACCCACAAATGTTTATTTCCCAGAGGATTCCACTGCTTTGGGTCGGTCGGGCCGAAGACTGCGACAGTTTTTACCCCTACTGCCGCTGCGACATGCAAAACGCCGGTATCATTACATACAAAAACATCCAGCAAACTAAGAAGAGCCGCAAACTGCCTTAAGGGTAGAGGCTCCTGAATCAGTACCTGATTTTTTACCAACTTTTTAAATTGCGAGGCAAGGCCTTGTTCTTTTAACCCGTAAAAAACTATGACTTTCATTTTAAGTTCGCCGGTCAGATAATCGCTAAGTTCCGCAAATCTTTCCACCGGCCAGCGGTTTAAGAGAACATTTGCCCCCAAATGCATGCCTATACTCCCCTCCATCCGGCCTGAAAAATTACTTCTTTTTATTATTTCCCGGGCTTGCTCTTTTTCCTCTCCGGTTATAAACATATAATGTTCTTCGTTTGCAATTGAAATATTCAGGTATCTTAAAATATCGATATTTCGAAGAACCTGGTGTTTTATTACGGAAGTGTCATAAGGAACCGGTGTGGTAAGAAATGCGTCCGTGTAAAGTTTTTTGCCGAAGTAGGCGCCGTCATAACCGGCTCTAATTTTAGCCCCGCTTAAATAAGCCAGCAGTAAGCTTGTAAAGGAAACAGAGGTACTGCCCGCAACAATCGCAATATCATATTTTTTACTTTTAAGTTTTCGAAGAAAGGCAAGTACTCTTAGAGGAGAGAAGAACTCTTTTTTGCTGAACACTATGACTTCGTTTATGGCCGGGTTATTTGTAAATATCTCCTTTTCTGAAAGCTGCGGCCGGGCAATAACATCAATCAACGCTCCGGGAAAAGCTTTGATTATATTCGGTATCATTGCGGTGCTTATAAGAACATCGCCCAGAGGATCGTGCTGACGAACAAAAAGTATCTTTCGAATTTTAGAGATTTCTATTTCCGACGGCAGAATACGCGGACTTTTCTTAAAGAGGACTTTGATAAGAGTCCTTTTAATAACTTCTTCTAAATTATGGAAAAAAAGTCTGGTTTTATTCATGAGCTCCGCTCTAATTTTTAGAAACTTCCCGGTATATAACTTTAGAAACGGGAATTAAACATTTCAAAAACACCTTTCCGAATTAGCATAATTGCTATTGCCGAAAGTAAGATTGTCGCTATCTTTCCAGCCGCTTTCATTCCGTCTTTTCCCATAAGTTTTGAGAGCAAAGCCGAGTACCACAATATTAGCGCTCCGATAAGGAGATTGGAAAATAGTGCCAGGGCAATTATAGCCAAACTGAAAATACCCTTAAAAACAAGCAGTGTGGTTAGTACCGCAGGGCCGAGTAAAAGCGGAATAGCCAGGGGCACAACTGAAAAGTCGCCTTCTATTCTCTTGGTTTCCGGTTGCTCATAAAATATTTCTTTGATGGAGAAAACCAGAAGCAGCAAACCGCCGGCTATCTTAAAATCGGAAATAGTCACACCAAGAAACTTTAAGACATATTCCCCGATTAAAACAAAGGCAATTCCGGTTAAAAAAGCTACAAAAACAGCCTTAAAAATTATATATTTTAAAGCGGGCCGGGACACATTTCGAGAATAGGAGGAAAATATCGGAACAATACCTATGGTGTTAAGTGCCACAAACAACGGGATGAAGGCCAGCAGGAACTCTTTAAAGAGTGGCTCAAACATTTTTAAATTTTTCCTTAAGGAGTTTTTCCACTGATTCAGGGACAAATCTCGAAATATCGCCGTGCAGCGAGGCCAGTTCCCGGACAATACTTGAACTCAGATAAGTATACTCCACGGAAGGCATCATATAGACCATATCTAATTTCTTATTGAGCGAGCGGTTAACGAGCGCCATCTGAAATTCATATTCGAAGTCCGCGATGGCCCGGAGTCCCCGGATAACCACCGTAGCATTTATTTTTTTTGCGTAATCAACCAGTAAACCGTCAAATTTATCTATTTTTATACAACCGTAACCCCGGGTTGCTTTTTTTATCATCGCCAATCTTTCTTCTACGCTGCAAAGTGGTTTTTTATGCGGATTAACCACGACGGCTATAGTTATATCGTCAAATATTTTACAGCTTCTTTTCAGCAAATCAAGATGCCCGAAGGTAATAGGATCAAAACTTCCGGGATAGATAGCTTTTGTTTTCATTTGAGTATAGCCCCCTGTTTTTTCGTTTTCACTTTGTGCTTTTAACTTTCATTTTCGAATGAAAGTTAATATTGTGTCTCCATACCTGCGCTCGTCAAATATCTTAAGCACAGTCTCTATTGCTTCTTTCTTATGGCGTTTAATTATAATATAGCCTTTCTCAGTTAGAATATCATTATCTTCAAGTACTTTCAACGATTTTTTAATCAGGTCTTTTTCATAAGGCGGATCAATGAAAATAAGGTCAAATTTTTCTCTCTGTTGCCTGAAGCTCTCTACTGCTTTGAAAGAATCCGAAAGCAGCACAATTGAATTTCTAAGACCCAGTTCATTTAGGTTCTTTTTAATTAAATTGGCGCATTTGCCGTTTGCGTCAACAAATATTGACTCTTTGGCCCCGCGGCTAAGGGCTTCAATGCCGACAGCTCCGGAACCGGCGAAAAGATCAAGAAATCTGGCGCCGCCAATATCGTACATTAAAATATCAAATAGGGATTGTTTGACCCGGTCGCTGATAGGCCGTATTTCAAGTCGCTGATCCATACGGACGCGACGGCTTTTTGCAATTCCACCGATGATACGCATTTGAACCCCACTTAAAATCAAGCACTAAGATTAAAATTCTAAATACTAAACAAAAGCGTTGCAATATATTTAACAAAAAGATTCAATTTTAACTGTCTATTAGGTCTTTCATTAATATTCTTACATAGATTTAGTTTAGAATTTAGTTCTTAGAATTTACCATCACTAGCTGATGGTTACCATCTCCAGATCTTGTGAAAATCTTTCTTTAAAAAATGCGCCGATTTGGCTGTTCTCCGGCTTTATAATTTCAGGATCATTTTCTATTATATGAAAGGCTTCCTCCCTTGCCAGCTCAAGAAGCCCGCGGTCTTTTTTCAGGTCTATAAGTTTAAAGTCAAGTTCTCCGTGCTGGGCCGCTCCGAATAATTCTCCGGGCCCGCGAATATCAAGATCGGCTTCCGCTACGGCAAAACCATCATTGGTTTGTTCCATTATCTTCATCCGTTTAAAAGAATCAGAGGAGGATACCCAACCGGTTATCAGATAACAATAAGAACGGGCACTGCCCCGGCCGACGCGCCCCCGGAGCTGATGTAACTGTGCCAGTCCAAATCTCTCTGCATGTTCAATGAGCATTATGGTCGCATTAGAAACATCAATACCTACTTCAATCACGGTCGTAGAAACCAGGACATCTATCTTTTTTTCTTTAAATGCTTCCATAATGCTTTCTTTTTCTCCGGAAGACAACCTGCCGTGAATAAGCCCTACTTTAAAATCCTTGAAAATGAGATTTTGAAGCTGCACTGCTTCCTGTTCTGCCGCCTTAAGTAGGGATTTTGCTGATTCTTCCACCAGAGGGTAAACTATAAAAGCCTGTTCTCCGGTTTTTAAGCGTTGAATAATAAAATTATACACTTCCGCTCTCTTTTTTTCCGGCTGCCACTTTGTAAAAACCGGCTGCCGGCCCGCGGGTAGTTCGTCAATAACCGAAAGATCCGTATCCCCGTAAAGCGTCAGTACCAGTGCCCGGGGAAAAGGCGTAGCCGTCATCATAAGCGCATCCGGAAAAACACCTTTGGATTCCAGAGCCAGACGCTGAAATACGCCGAATTTATGCCGTTCATCTATGACAATAAAACCCAGCTTTTTGAAAACTACATCCTCCTGTAAAAGCGCATGGGTTCCCACCACAAATTCTACTTTACCTTCGGAAATATCTTTAATAGCCTCGCGCCTCTCTTTGGCGCCCATGCCTGAGGTAAGTAAAAGCATACTTTTGTTATAACCAATTGACGCAAAGAATTTCTTAAAACTGTTAAAATGCTGTTCTGCAAGAATCTCGGTCGGCGCCATAACCGCAGCCTGATAGCCGCTCTCGAGCACCGTAATAATGGAAAGAAGAGCTACAATTGTTTTTCCTGAGCCCACATCTCCCTGCAAAAGCCGGTTCATCGGAGCCGGCTTCATTAGATCCGTTTTTATTTCTTTTAAAACCCGTTCCTGCGCTTTCGTAAGTTTAAAAGGAAGTTTGTTCTGCAACTCATCGTAAACAGCCGTAGAAACGGTATAATTCCTGTTTTTTACTTTCTTCCCGAGAAACTTCTTTCTTTTGGCTAAAAATAGCTGCAAAATCAGCAGCTCATTAAAAACCAGCCGCTTCCGGGCATTTTCAAGCTCTGCCAGTGTCTGCGGGAAATGGATCTTTAATATGGCTTCCTTCATTATATACAGTTCGTGTTTTGCTGTCAGGCCGGGCGGCAGCATCTCGGTTATATCGACAAGATGCGTTTTCATTAAACCTGCCAGGACCGAACGGTAGAAGGCGTTTGTAAGTATCTTTGTGGTTTTATAAAAAGCAAGAATTTCACCGTCCGCCAGCGCTTTTTCTTCAAAAGCGTCCAGAAAAAAAAACGAATCATTTGAGCCCGTTACCTGCCGCCCCCACCGGGTGTTTTCGACCGTATCATAAAGCAGTATTTTTTTCCCTTTAATAAACAAAGGCCGCATATAAGGCCTGTTAAACCAAACCCAGGTAAGCGGCTCCGGACTTCCGTCAAAAATGGTAACTTTGATAATGTTTCTGCCCGGCCTTTTCAACTCTTCAAATCCCGTAATAGTGCCTAAAATGAAATATTTACCGCCGGTCTCAATAGCCTCCAGTTTTGTTATTAAGGACTTATGTACATGCCATCTGGGAAAGAAAAATAACAATTCTCTAATTGAGTTAACGCCTATCCTTTTAAGCGAGGAGGCGTTCTTGGGTCCAATGCCCTTAATATATCTTAGTTCCTCTTCCGTCATTCTCCTGACCTGTTTTGCTAATGAATTTACTGTTGACTTTTAAAGGTCCTTTAACTATAATACATAATTAACATAATATACGACAAAATTCAATTTGTTTATACGGGGGCAACATGTCAAGAATTTGTTCAGTCTGCGGCAAAAAGCCGTTGGTAATAAATCTGGT
>CAIYPD010000023.1 GCA_903928075.1 Candidatus Firestoneibacteriota bacterium | reverse complement strand
CGCATTTATTTTTGCCCTGGTAGGATTGTTGCGTCTTGACAAACTTTTACATAGATGACAGTTCTTTTTTTACTTTATAAACATTACAAACTTTATTAACCCTTATAAACTCAACAGCTTCGCTATTTGTCGATTTTTCTTGCCATATTTACATTGCTTGCAACCGGCTCAAACCCGAACTTTTTGTATAATTTGTAAGCTCCTTTGTTTTCTTCCAGTACTTCTATCCGGGCAAGCTTGAGTTTCTCTTCTTTAAAGATCTTTAAAGCGTGTATTATAAGACGCGTGCCTATACCTTTACCTTGATGCTTTGGTCTTATGGCGAGCGTGCAAATTCTTCCCGTTGAGAATTTCCTATCAACATAAGTTGTGATAAAACCCGTTATCTTGCCTTCAAGTTCCTCGACATATACCCCACCGGGAAAATCCTCGACCTGCTTCATAACGTCAACGGCTTTCCGTTCCCACCAGTCAAAACCTATAACCTTCCCGAACTTCTCCTCTATGCGCTTATCAATGGAGCTCGGAGCAAAAGAACTCCGGAGAATCTCAATAAGTACGGAGTATTCTTCCTCCTTGCAAACTCTTATCATAAAATACCTCCAACTCGACCAGAATCATAAACTTTAAACTAAAGCCTAAAGAATATAGTTCTGTAATACTTTATTATTTTACCACCTGTTTCTAAGATTTTCACTTCATTTTTTCTTATTTTCAAGCGGTTCTGGACTTTTAAAGGCAATAATGCTACCATGGAAATAGAAATGGAAGACTGGAAAAAACAACTTTACATATGCTGGCTGGTAATGTTTATCCACATGTCGGGCATGGCTATGATTCTGCCTTTTCTTCCTCTTTATATCAGAGAGCTTGGCGTGTCCGACCCAAAAGCCCTCTCGGTCTGGAGCGGAATAATCTTTGGCGTGTCTTTCCTGGTTTCAGGCGCGCTTTCCCCCATGTGGGGAAATCTTAGCGATAAGTACGGAAGAAAAGCCATAATACTGCGCTCTACCTTCGGCATTTGTGTCGTCTGCGCGCTAATGTCTTCTGTGACAAACATTTACCAGCTTTTGTTCCTCAGGATAATGCACGGATTTTTTGGCGGGGTCGTTCAGGCTTTTATCGCTCTGGCTTCCGAAAAAATACCCAAAGAAAAGACCGGCCAGGGCCTCGGAATCCTCCAGACTTCGATGATCATGGGCGGGGTACTGGGCCCCTTGATTGGCGGGGTGCTCGCCGACCATTTAGGCTATAGAACCGTTTTATTTATTATCTCCCTTCTGACTTTCCTGGCGGGATTACTTACAATATTTTTTCTTACCGAAAGTAAAAAACTAAAGACCGTAAAAACTACCATCAGTGACAATATTAAATTAGTACTTGCTTCAAAACATCTGATGACAATAACAGTCATTCAATTTGTTATTCAATTTTCACTGATGCTGGTTCAACCTATTCTCCCTTTGTTCATCCAGGCTCTCTATAGGTCTACGAATGTAGGCACGCTTATCGGTATAGTCTTTGCTATTACAGGCCTCGCAACTATGCTTTTCACGCCTATCTGGGGGAAAATAGGAGATAAAAAAGGGCATAGAAAAATTCTTTCCCAGAGTCTTCTTATTATGAGCATTGTTTATCTCCCGCAGGCTTTGGTTATGTCGGTCTGGCAGTTGATACCGGTCAGGGTTATTGTCGGGATTTTTGCCGCGGGCATAGTTCCCGCAATTAATACCATAATAGTGAAAAATACGCCGGAGACCAGAAGAGGCGGGGTGCTCGGGATAATTAATTCTTTTTCCCTCTTTGGAACGGCCCTAGGGCCTATGATAGGGGGTAGTATGGCGGCCGTATTCGGAATACGGTTTTCTTTTGTGGTAACAGCTTTAATACTATTTCTGACCTGGTATTTTTCCAGAAATGTATTTAATGAATCCGACCGCTCCGGCGGGCTCCTTCAAAACGAATAAAAGTAATACCGGAAAGGAAAAAAGAAATTACTATGCAGGAAAGAAAATAATAAACTCGGGAATATATCTTTACTCTATAAAAATCAGCAATCAGAAATTAGTTATCAGTAATTAAGTTCTATCTTGCTATTCCAAGTTTCTTAACAAGATTTAAGGTAGGTCCTTCTATTTTCACCGTATAAATACCCGTTGCAAGAACTCTCCCGGTATCATCTTTACAATCATAAATATAGGTGCTCAAAGTACTTCCGTCGGAAGTTAATCCGGTAATTGTTCTTACAAGAACGCCTGCGGCATTAAAAATACTGATCTTTACCGCGCCCGCAAAACCGGCCTGAAATTTGATTGAACAAGTATCCCCTAAAGCGGGGTTAACATATCCGTTTGTGCCGCCAACAATTTTCAATATCTGAGGGCCCGCAACCGCAGGCGGTACCGGCGGAATATCCGCAATTTCATGAAATTTCTGAATTCTATTATTATTCCTATCTGCCACATAAATATTGCCCGCATTGTCTACGGCTACACCGCTGGGATTGGCAAACTGCCCGGCCCCGGTCCCGCTGGTTCCCCAGGAGGTTAAAAAAGTACCGCTCGTAGTGCTGAGTTTTTGGATACGCTGGTTGGCGGAATCGGCTATATATATCGCGGTGCCTGCGACATTCACTGCTAAACCTCTTGGTGTGTCGAACTTGCCGTTTGAAGTGCCTAAGCCACCCCACTGATTAACATAAATTCCATTCTGGTCAAACATCTGAATACGGTTATTTCCGGTATCGGAGACATAAATATACCCCAGACTGTCAACTGCTACACCCTCGGGTGCGGAAAACTTGCCATTACCGTTTCCTGCTTCTGTCGAAAGTGTTGTCCCAACAAAAGTTACAAATGCAGGAGTGGTGCTGGTTGCAGTAACTGCTGTCAGGGGGGTGGTGCCGGCAGATGTTACTCTTGTGGTGGTCGTCAGTGTTGAGCCGGTATCAAATCTTTGAACCCTATTATTTCCGGTATCTGCCACATAAGCTTTAGTGGTAATAATTGTCGCAGCAACTATTGTATAGACGGTTGATAAGGTCCCGGTTGTTACCGGGGTAGAAGTGGTCTTTACACTAAAAGCAGCAATCCCGGAAGGATAAGTAAACTGCCCATTGAGAGGGCCGCCTGAACCAAAAGAAACAGTAGTGGCAAGCGTGGTACCTTGATTAACGAATTTTTGACCCCGATTATTCACATTTTCTATAACAAACACATTAAAACAATCATCAAACCTGTCTATCGCTATTCCTTTTGGCGACATAAACTGATTTATTCCGATTCCAGTGCTTCCAAAACTAGTAAGACCTGTGCCATTTGAATCGAAAATTTGAATCTTGTTGTTTCCGGTATCCGCTACATAAACTCTCCCGGTTTTGTCGACATCTACATCCTGAGGGAGGCTAAAACCACCAAGCACGGTTCCGTCTCCCGAAAAACCCCACATCGTATCGTAGATAACAGCGGCGCTAGCAGTTGTTAACGCCAAAACCGTGAAGAAACACAAAACAGCATATAGGAAATTTATATTTTTTTTCATTTGATTTCCTTTTTTACCACACCGGGCTTTTTTGCCGGAACGGTGGTTTTTGGCGCCGGGATCTTATATTCAGACGGTCCCTTATCCTGTATCGTGGGTCCTTTATCCTGAACCGGAAGCGGTTTAACCTCGGGAGGTTTAATTTCCCCGAACAACATCCCTACGCTTATCTTATGAGTCGCCGCCAGCGTTTTTCCGAAGGTCATACTGTAATCAAAAGTAAACTCATTTATTTTAAAACCCAGGCCCACGGCAAAAAGTGTATCCAGTTTAGAAAATAAAGGTAAGCCCGCTCTTAAAGCATAGTCTTCATAAGTAACTTCCGTTCCAAAAAGTAAATACTGGGAGTTATCATTAAGATTTGATACTGCGTCAACCCCCGCAAGAACACCTATTTTATTGTCAACCGCCATGGAATAAGAAACGCCTGCAGCGACATTAGTGGGAAGGAGTTCGCTGGTATTAAGATACTT
>CAIYPD010000022.1 GCA_903928075.1 Candidatus Firestoneibacteriota bacterium | reverse complement strand
TCTACAAAGTTTTTTACCAGTCCTAAATCGGCGTTCGAGCCCCAGCTCCGGCAGGTATGTTTCCCGACTTTATCGTCGTAGATATCAATAACTTCCGAAAAAGCGTCAATATAGATATTGCCTTTCTCGCCTATTATATCAATGGTTACATCCCCCCATACAGGGAAAGATTTCGGCCGGGACCAGGAAGGGTCAAGTGAAGCAAAAACCCCGTTTTCAAATTCAAATATGAGTGTACCGCAATCGTCGATTTTTTTATTGTGAATGCTTTTGTCAATTTCGGCATAGACAGTGCGAGCTTCCTGTCTCAAAAACCAGCGCAGTAAGTCAGCCACATGGACAGTATGGTCCATAATCGCGCCGCCGCCCGAGAGTTTTTTATCTATAAACCAGCCTCCCGGCATGGTCCCATGGTTAGTTGCTTTGACCGCAAGAACCCGGCCTATTTCCCCGCTGTCTAAAACCCTTCTTGCCTTAACAATCGAAGGTATAAATCTGCAAGGAAAAGCCACCATTAGTTTTACACCGGCCTTGCTTGTAAGCGAAAGTATTTTATTGGCATCCCTCATATTAATCGAAAGCGGCTTTTCACAAAGAATATGAACTTTTGCTTTCGCGGCCGAAGCGGTCATAGAAAGGTGTTTGGAATTTTCCGAACAAATTATGACGCCGTTTAACTTCTGCGCAAAGAACTTCTTTTCGGTATTAAAAAATTTCACGCCATAGCGTGCGGCCATTTCTTTGCCTCTTTTGGGATTGTCGTCATAAATGCCGGCAAAATCCGCATTGGCAATATTCTTAAGGCATGCGGAATAACTGCAGGCATGCATATGCGCAAAACTCATTACCCCTATTCTTACCTTATCCACTGTCTTCTCCTTTTATTTATACTCCCCTCGCCTTTTTGAAAGAGGCAAGGGACATGTGAGGAGCTCAAAAATCTTCACTGTTGCAACTTTCCTTAAGTTTTATGACCGTGCGCGTTCTTACGGATTCAATTGCGGCCAAAGACACCCGCAAGGCCTGGCAGGCGTCGTGAAGCGTGATTCTTGGAACCGTATTATTCAATACATACTCGACAAATTCCCTTATCTCCAGCTGATTGGCGTTTTCATCAACAGGGTTTTCCCGCATTATATCCCCGTCACAGTGTTCAACTTTCAAAGAAGCAGGATGCCGGCTGTCGTAATTTATGAGACCGCCGTTTCCGGCAACTTCCACCCGCGCGCGAAAACCGCCCGTATGGGCCCAGCTGGCTTCGAGATGAGCTATTACTCCGCTTTTAAAACGAAGCACGGCCAGGGCATAGTCCCTGTTGGGCACTTTTCCCCAGCTTATATCCTTAGCATAGACTCTCTCCACATTGCCAAAACACCAGATCAGAAAATCTATATCGTGAATCATCAAATCCAGAATTACCCCGCCGCTTTTTTCGCGGGAGTTAAACCAGTTATTGGAAGCCTTCGGAAAGCGCGAGCACCGGGTTATCCTTGCAATCGCCGGCTTTCCCACACAACCATCATCCAGGGCCTTTTTTATCGCCGCATACTGGTTAAAATATCTCACCACATGACCGACCATTACTTTTGCTTTGTTTTTTTTAACGGCTTTTAAAATTTCGTCTGCTTCTTCCACTGTGCGGCAGAGCGGTTTCTCCGCAAAAACAGGTTTCCTTTCGGTTATCGCATCCAATATGTATTTTTTATGGGTGTCAGTCGGCGTCGCCACGCAAATAATGTCACAGTCTTTTATCAGCTCTTTGTGCTCCTCATAGATCCTAACGCCCGCTTCTTTCGCTTTTTTCGGGTCAACATCAAATACCCCGTAGACCACGACCCCGGGAACCCTTTTAAAACTTTCAAAATGCTTGCGGCCCATTTTTCCGAAGCCGATAATACCCACTTTTTGCATACAAACTCCTCCAAGATATAATTACTGATTCCAAATTACTCATTGCTGATTAAATAATTAAAAACAGAGCTATGAAATAGTTAAAGCAGAAAATATTTCCTTGCAAAATATTCTTCATTTTTTCATTTACTGTTTGACGCTACCGAGAGCAAAATGACCAAGGTCTTACCCCTCCAAAAAGATTGGCGGGTGACAATTATTGAAACAGACACTATGGTCAGTCAAATTCTAAGATCAAAATTCCAAATACTAAACAAAAGCATTGTAATATTTTTAACAAAACAATTCAATTTTAACGGCCTATTATGCCTTTAATTAATACAGCTACAAAGCTTTTGTTTAGTGCTTAGTGCTTTTATCTTAGTTATTGATTTTGGTTTATTTTACCGTAAACTGCATTTCATAAAGTTTTTTATACAACGGGCTGGAAAGCAGCAAATCCTCATGCCTGCCTTCAGCTGCCACCCCGCCTTTATCCAGGACGACTATTTTATCGGCATTAATTATTGTGGAAAGGCGGTGCGCAATTACCAGCGTGGTCCTGTGTTTCATCAGGTTATTCAGAGCTTCCTGTACAAGTTTCTCCGAGCCGGTATCCAGCGAGGAAGTGGCCTCATCCAGAATAAGTATCGGCGGGTTTTTTAAAATTGCCCGGGCAATTGAAAGCCGCTGCCGTTCCCCGCCTGAAAGTTTTACGCCGCGTTCGCCAATCAGGGTATCATAGCCGTGCTGGGTTCTAAGAATGAAATCATGCGCGTTTGCCGCCCGGGCCGCATTTTCAATCTGCGTCAGGGGAATATCTGCTCTACCATAGGCAATATTACCTCTTATCGTATCGTTAAAGAGTATGGTCTCCTGGGTAACTATTCCGACCTGGGTTCTGATTGAACTCATTTTTAAATTCCGTATGTCCAGCCCGTCAATTTCAATACTCCCCGAGATTACATCATAGAATCTCGGGAGCAGGTCTGCGAGCGTTGATTTACCGGACCCGGAAGGGCCGACAAGCGCAACGATTCCGCCTTTTTTTATTATAAGGTTAATATTTTTTAACACCGGCCGGTCTTTAATATATTCAAAATTCACATTTTTATAAATTATTTCTTTTTCAAAAGGAGTCATAAAAACCGCTTTTGAGTCATCTTTGACTTCCTGCGGAGAATCAAGCAGTTGAAAGACCCTCTCAGCCGAGGATAAGGCCTGCTGTATCTGAATGTTGACCCCGTTTAAATTTCTGATGGGATTAAAGAGCATAAACAGCGCCCCGACAAAAGAGATGAACTCGCCGACGCTCAAAGTCCCGCCGCTTATCTGCGCGCCTCCGACCAAAAGCAGGACGGAAATCGCGGCTATGCCTATAAATTCATTTATGGGCTGGGACATCGCGGTTATCCGGACGGCTTTCATAAAGGTGTCAAAAAAGGCCCGGTTCGCCTGCGCCAGTTTTTTATGTTCATACTCTTCCATAGCAAACGCTTTGACTATCCGGATATTGGAAACACCTTCATGCGCTATAGAAGTTATCTCCCCGAGTTTGTTCTGCGTGTCCACGCTGATATGCCGCAATCGCCGGCCGAAACTATATATTGGGTAGACCACGAGCAGGATGCCGACTATGGCCAGGGACGCAAGTTTCCAGTTCATCAAAAAAACCACGGTAAGAAAACCCAGAAAATTCATAGACTCCCCGACGATACCGGTAATACTCATTACCGCATTTTGCATATTTACCACATCATTCGTCATCCGGGAAAGAATTTGGCCGGTTTTATTTCTGGAAAAATAACCCAGGGAAAGATTCTGAACATGGTCATATACGATATTCCTGATATCCATTATTATCCGCTGGCCGGTATTGTTCAGCAGGTAGTCCTTTATATAGAAGGAGATGCCTTTGATAAAATAGATAGCCACAAGCATCAGGGCAATGTGTTTTATAGTTTCGAAAGCGGTACCGGGATTTGATTTGTTAAAGCCTTCGTCAAAAAGGGGTTTGAGCAGATACATGGAGGCGCCGCCGCAAGCGGCAACAACAGCCATAAAAAAAACTGCCGTCAGCAATCTGGTTCTGTAAGGTTTTGCGAAGGAAAGTATTCTTCTTAGGATTTCCATTTTTTATTTTCATCCTGCAATGCCATTTTAGGCTCTTCTATGCCGCCAAGTGTCTTAACCCGGCTTACTACCTTCTCTACACTTTTGCTTATGTTACCTGTAATTTCCGCTTCTTTCAACCTTAAAATTGACCAGCCAAGCTTTCTTAAGTCCCTATCTCTCGTTTTATCAGCAATAATAAGTCTTTTTGTTGAATGCCACCCGGTGCTGTCACATTCTATATTCAGAGCCCCTTTTCTACAAAAAACCGCAAAATCCAGACGGACTCTCTTTGTTGCCGAAAGCCGGAGCGGATATTCAGGATAGGCTTTCAGTTCTTTGAGTTGAAGAGCTTTACGAATCAATTTCTCTATCGGCGCCACATCAAAAAGATCTGTAACTTCCTTTGCTTTTAAAAGTTTCTGTAAAGTAGTGAAGCCAAATGAGACCCGCATTCCATTTTTATTTTTTACCTGATTTTTTAGTTTTTTAACGCAGTCAAAGGTAAATTGAAAGTATTTCTTTTCTGAATCTTTTTCGGCAGGCAGTAATGTTTTGCGGCTCTTAACTTCCACCCGCGCCGGCTCTGCAAAATATCTTATCCTGCCCCCCTGTCCCGGAAGCTTTGCCGGCTCAAAAAACGCAAGGTAGGTAAATTTTTTTCGCGGACACTTATCTACGGGAATACGGTACCATTTCTCACAAAGCAGACAGGAAAGATCTCTGCGGTTTTTTAAGACCGCGACCAGAACTACTTTAGACACTCTATTATACCTTCGGTAACACGCTCGTTGACTTTTTTACCGCCCAAAGCAGCCCGGAGTTTTTTTAATTCTTCCTGCATAGCCGCTCTTTCGGGAGTTGCTTCAAGAAGTTTTCGTAACTCGAGGGTAATATTTGTGCTGTTAGCCTGCCCATGCAGAAGTTCAGGTACAATCAGTTTCCCTGCGAGAATATTGGGTAAGGTCATATATTTAATGGTCAAAAGAAGCTTTCCGGCCAGCCGGGTAAGCAAAGAAAGTTTGTAAACGACTACCATCGGCTTTTCCATTATAGCGGCTTCGAGAGTCACCGTCCCGGAGGCAAGAATTACGGCATCCGAGATTTCCATTACATCATAGGTGCGTGCTTTTACTATTCTTAGTCTTAACCCGGACCGCGCCACCAAAGGCAGCAGCAGTTCATCACTTATAGAGACGGCCTGACAGAGGACAAATTCAGCGTCAGGAATATTTCCGGCTGCAGCCAGCATTTCCGGCAGAAGACCTGCTATCTCGTTTTTCCGGCTGCCCGGAAAAAGGCCCACTATTTTTTTATCCGGCGCAAGACCAAATTCTTTCTTCAGGTCCTCTTTGCTTGCGGAAGGAGCCACCAGGTCCAGGAGCGGATGGCCGTAAAACGCTACGGGTATATTTTCTCTTTCATAGATTGCGGGTTCAAAAGGAAAAACTACAAAACATTTCGAGATAAACTTCTTTATTTTCTTTATCCGGCCTTTACCCCACGCCCAGAGCTGGGGCAAAACATAGTAGACGGTCTTTATATTCCTTTCTTTAAGTTTAGCCGCTAGTTTCAGGTTAAAACCCGGATAATCCATAAGGATAACAAGGTCAAAC
>CAIYPD010000021.1 GCA_903928075.1 Candidatus Firestoneibacteriota bacterium | reverse complement strand
TTACAAATGTGAACCTGCCGAATACCGGCCAGCACGAGGGCCTTCCTCCCGGCGCTGTTGTTGAAACCAACGCCGAATTTTCTTCCGCCGGAATAAGACCGGTGAAAAGCGGTTCTCTGCCGGAGGGGGTTACGACTCTGGTCCTCCGCCATGCGGTAAACCAGGAAACCATACTTAATGCAGTTTTAACGGGGAATGAGGAACTTGCTTTCAGAGCCTTTGCGAATGACCCTCTGGTCGGAAAGATTTCTCTCGACGACGCTTGGATTTTATTCAAGTCCATGGTCAAGAAGACAAATTTTAAATTTAAATAGATTGCTCTGGAAATATCAGAAGGTTTTTCTTTTGGTTTTTCCGGATTTTGCAGATAAGGACTTTGTTTTTCCTTGAAAAACTCATTCATTTCAAATATACTAATATATGGTCTTTAAAGCAGGAGAAAACCTATGAAAAAAGGTCTTTTATTGGTAATTCTTTTAGTTTTAGTTGTTTTTTCAAATGGTTGTTCTTTAAAAGCGATTGCTCTAAACAGCGTGGGAGACGCACTTTCCGGGACCGGCACGGTCTTTACTTCGGACAATGACCCTGACCTTGTAAAAGAGGCGTTGCCCTTTGCTTTGAAGATGTACGAATCTGTCCTCGACGGAGTTCCCGAACACAAAGGGCTGGTGCTTTCTACCGCGAAAGCTTTTACGATGTATGCTTATGCTTTTCTTCAGATGGAAGCCGATACTATAGACAAACAGGATTACGAGAAAGCAAAGTTTTTGAGAGCCAGGGCGTTTAAGCTTTATATCCGGGGAAGAGATTATGCGCTTAAAGGGCTGGAACTTAATCATCCCGGTTTTAATGAACTATTAAGAAAAGATCTCAAAGCGGCGCTGGCGCTTACCAACAAAGAAGATGTGCCGCTCCTTTACTGGGCGGGTTCTTCCTGGGTGGCCGCGCTTACTACCGATAAAGGTAATTTCCAGATGGTTACGGAGTCCCCGATAGGTGCCGCACTTGTAGGCCGGGTGCTTGAGCTGGACGAGGCCTTTGATGAAGGCTCGGCGCATGATTTTTTTATCTCCTGGGAAGGCGGCCGGTCTGAGTCTATGGGCGGGAGCGAAAAAAGAGCCAGAGAACATTTTAGTAAAGCTATAGAAATAAATAAAGGAAAAAAAGTCAGCACCTATCTTTCCCTGGCGGCAATAGCCCAGGGCAAACAGGATATAAAAGAATTCAAAGAACTGGTCGGCAAAGCACTGGCTATAAATACGGATGAATATCCTGAGAGCAGATTGGCAAATATTATTTTCCAAAGAAGAGCAAAGTTTATGCTCGACAATATTAATGATTTTTTCCTGTTAGAGGACACAATTGACAAATAGCAGTTTACGGTAAACAGTAAACTGACTTTATGAAGCGAGGCTAATATGAAAAAAATAGTTATTGTTTTAACGATATTGTTTCTTACCACCACTGCCAACGCTCTTACTATCAAACTGGCAACTTTGGCGCCGGAACAGTCACCCTGGTACGATGTTATTCGCGGTATGGCGGATGACTGGAAAAAAGTTACCAACGGGGAAGTGAATGTAAGGATCTACGCAGGCGGGGTTGTCGGCGACGAAACTGATGTTGTAAGAAAAATAGGTATCGGCACGCTGGATGCCGGTGCTATTACCGGTGTCGGGATGGGAGAAATTTCCACCGAAGTCCAGGCAATGCAGATGCCTATGATGATCCAATCCTACGAGGAACTCGATTATATCATGAGCAAAGTTGCCAAAAAACTTGAAGCCACTCTTGATAAAAAAGGCTACAAGGTCCTTAACTGGGGGGATGTCGGCTGGGTAAAATTCTTTGCACAAAAAAAGGTTGTTTATCCTAATGACATGAAAGATCAGACAATGTTTGTTTGGGGCGGGGACACCGGAGTGCTCGATGCCTGGAAAGAAGCGGGTTTTAAAGTTATGCCTTTGGCCATTACTGATATGCTTACTTCTTTGCAGACAAAAAAAATCAATGCTTTTTCCACCTCGCCTATCGCGGCAGCTTCTTTCCAATGGTTCGCTCTGGCGCCGAATATGTCGGATATTAAATGGGCTGCATTAATCGGCGGTACGGTCATTAGTAAAAAGTCCTGGGAAAAAATACCCGAGAAATACAGGCCCGAGCTGGAAAAGATAGCGGTAAAAAGAGGGGAAGATTTAAAAACAAAAATAAGAGCGCTTGAAGGCGAAGCTATCAAAATAATGGTAAAAAACGGTCTTAAAGTTCACCAGATACCTGAGGACGCTGTAAAAGAATGGACAGAAAGATCAAAAGGGGCTTATCCAAAACTTCTCACCACTCCCGAATTAAAAGCGATGTACGAAGAAGTCAATAAATACCATCTGGAATATTTAAACTTAAAAAAGAAGTAAAAAGGAAGAGCATGAAACTAATATTGGGAAAGCTGGAAAGTTTCTATCACAAGTTTGAAAATGGATTTGCTATGGTTTTATTGTTTTCTATGGCAATAATTCCTGTCATAGAGATGGTTTTCCGCAGGCTTTTTAATACAGGGATTGCCGGCTCTATTGTCTATGTCCAGCATCTGACTTTATGGGTAGGTTTTGTAGGCGCGGTCATAGCGACCCGGGATAGGCGGCACCTAACCATTACATCTTTAGACGAGTTTATGCCTGCACCTGTAAAGAAAGTTGCTTCGATTTTCAGGAATTTTATAAGTACAGCTGTCTGTTTTGCTCTTTTCCTTGCAAGTGTACAGCTTGTTAGAAGCGAAAGCATAGCCGGTAATTTGGCTCTGCCGACCTGGGTAATGGAATTGATACTTCCCATAGGTTTCATAATAATGGCTCTCAGATTTGCCTTCGGCTACTCGAAGACTCTTTCCGAAAAAATACTTGCGGGGCTTTCTTTCCCTGTCATTCTTATTTTTAGCACCTGGCTTTTGCCTGCTATGCCGTATCTTACCCTTCCACTTGCGGTACTTATAGTTGCTGCGATAGTTTTTGGTGCTCCGATATTTATCGCACTTGGCGGGCTGGCAGTATTATTTTATTTTGGCGCGGGAGAACCTGTTGCTTCTGTTCCTGCGGAAACTTACAGGATAGTCACAGATTCCATACTGCCCACCATCCCGCTATTCACCCTGACCGGATATATTTTGGCGGAGGGGGGGGCCAGCAGGAGAATGGTGAAAGTTTTCAATTCCTGGTTTGGATGGATGCCGGGCGGCCTGGCGATTGCGACTATTCTTGTCTGCACCTTCTTTACTACTTTTACCGGTGCTTCAGGTGTTACAATTCTTGCTATGGGAGGGCTTCTTCTTCCGGTACTCTTAAAAGCCGGTTATGAAAAAAAGTTTTCCGTAGGCCTTTTAACTGCGACAGGAAGTATCGGACTGCTCTTTCCACCATCATTGCCCCTGATATTATACGGAATTTCGGCAGGGATCTCGATTCTCGATCTTTTTAAGGGAGGAATTCTTCCCGGCGTGCTTCTTGTTGGCGTCGTAATAATATTTTCTGTACTGCAGGGTGTTAAAGCGAAGGTAGAGAGAATTCCCTTTGTTTTAAAAGATGCGCTTTCTTCTCTATGGGAAACAAAATGGGAATTGTTGATTCCCGTGCTAATTCTTTACGGAATATTCGGAGGCTGGACCTCCCTTGTGGAAGCCGCGGCTTTTGTAGCTATATATGCCTTCATAGTTGAAATATTTGTGTATAAGGATATAAGCCTAACAAAAGATATGCCAAAAATATTACTCAAGTGTGTAATTCTCGTAGGCGGTGTGCTGGTTATTATCGGTGTAGCAATGGGTTTTACGAGTTATATAGTCCTTCAGCAAATACCGGAAACTGTCCGTGACTGGGTGGCCTTGCATATAGCCAGTAAGTATGTTTTCCTTCTTATTCTTAATTTGGTGCTATTGGTAGTGGGCTGTCTTATGGACATCTTCTCGGCAATAATTGTTGTGGTTCCCCTTATCATCCCGATAGCAAAACATTTTGGTATAGATCCGGTACATCTCGGTATAATATTTATTGCCAATCTTGAACTTGGTTACCTGACCCCTCCGGTAGGCATGAATCTCTTTCTTTCGGCTTACAGATTTGAAATGTCCGTGGGAGATGTCACCAAAGCCAGTTTGAAATTCCTTCTTCTCATGCTACTGGCAGTGCTAATAATAACATATGTCCCGGCTTTAACTACCTCTATGGTAAAAATATTTTAACAGGAATCCATGCAAATTGAAGAATTCGAGCGGGAAATAGAGAAGGCGCTTAAAGTTATTCCCAAAGAGTTCACGAAAAAACTAAAGAACGTTCAGATTATTTTGGAGGATACTGCACCTGAGAAAAACGGCAGTATTCTCCTTGGTCTCTACCGTGGCGTTCCTATGAGCGAAAGGGGTGCTCTTTTTGAACCTCTGCTGCCGGACAAAATTACGCTCTATAAAAAATCCATAGAAAAAGTTTCCCGCACACCGGAAGAACTGCAAAAAACAATTAAAGAAACAGTTATTCACGAAATAGCCCACTATTTTGGCATGGACGAAAAAGAAATAAAAAAGAGGGGATATTAAAACAATGACAAAAAAAGAAAATACCGTAATCTTCGGGGCGGTCGGAGATATTTCTTTTTACCGGCAAATAGCGGATGATGTGCTTGCCTACGGCGCCGGCTGGCCTTTTCAAAAAATGCTTCCATTTTTAAATAAGGCAGATCTGTTATTTGGCAATATGGAATCGGTTGTGATACCGGCAAATTTTCCCAAAAAAGAAATAGACAGGGAAGGATTAATATCCAAATTACCCGGGCCTTTTGTGGCTAAAATACTGAAAGAAACAGGTTTTGATTTTTTAAATATGGCGGCTAATCATGTTCTGGACGCCGGCAGTATAGGGATGAATTACACAAAAAAATACCTGGAAGATGCCGGGATCGCGACGGGCGGGGTCGGAGCAACTCAGAAGGAAGCCAGAAAACTTAAAGTTATAGAAAAAAACGGTATCTCCTTTGGGTTTTTATGTTATGGTGAAGACAGTAATTATACCGTGGGGCATACGGGGCCCTGCTATGCGTACTACGAACTTGAAACCATCCTGGAGGATGTTAAGAAAAATAAAAGCAAGGTAGATGTGCTGGTGGTTTCCATTCATGCCGATTTGGAGTTTATGCAGACACCTTCGGTACCCCGGCTTAATAATTCCAGACAAATTGCCCGGGCCGGCGCAAAAATTATTCTCCAGCACCATCCGCATGTCCCGCAGGGTATTGAAATGGTTAAAGGCTGCTTGATTGCCTACTCCCTGGGAAATTTTCTCTTTGATGCGCATACAAGCAGTTATATGAAAAGAAACGGACCTTACACGGCCTATTCTTCGCTTCTACTTATGAAGGTGGGGAAGAAAGGCGTAAAATCTTTTGAGCGGGTTCCTTATAGAATTAATGAAGTTCCGGAGCAGCGGCCTCTGCCTCTTACCGGGATCGAAGGCAAGAAGATGCTCGGTTATTTTGCAAAACTTGATAAACTTCTCAAAGATAAGGAGTTTATCAAAAAAACCTGGAGCGCTATCGCAAAAAAACACCTTGTTATGTACCTAAATCAGGCAAAAGAACAGGATATTGATAAAATAATCAGCGAAGTAGTCGGCCGGCTCTGTCTTCTTGCCGAGAACAGAGAATGGATGAACGAGATACTTTTAATGGCAAAAGAGCACTGGGATGCGCAAAAACTAATTAAAGACCCGTACCACCGGCCAAATTATAAATTTCAGAACAAATAAGAAACTTAACGGCAGATTGAAAACAGGTTGTTTTAACTCTTAATTAGTCTTATTTCTTTAGGGTAGTCTAGTTTTACTTCAAGTTTACCTTTTGAATCTCTTTGCCATTCCGCAATTATTTCCCCGTAAGGCGTCGGAACCCTCCCTTTTGCGTGCGTTATCCTGCTATCTTTAGTGGGCTCAAATTTAAATGTTTTCCAGCCTGGGTCTACCGGCTTGACACCCAGAACATATTTGGAAAGAAGCGCCAGAGGATGCGCTGACCAGCCATGACAGACAGTCCCGCCGGTTAACCCATAAAAGGTCTCCCAGGTGCTGGTGGCATCGTGTTTTAACATGAAGCTCCAGCCTTCTTTGACAAGGTCGAGAGCTCTTCTTTCTTCTTTTTTTTCGAATAGGGCTTCTAATACATAGAAAGAGAAGCCGCTGGAGGCTATCGGTTTAACGGTACTTCTCTTTAACAAGGACTGTTTTAGTATTTCCAAAGAGCCTTTGCCTGAAGGCAGGCCTGCCAGATAAGCGAGGGCGTTTGCCTGTTGACCGGGCTGTGTCAACCTGCCGTTATTAAAGTTTTCGTACCAGACCCCGCGGTTTTTATCATAAAAGGTTTTTAACAGGGCTTTTTTTACGGCAATTTCCTGTTTTTTGTAGGGCGCGGCGTTTTGGCCGACAAGTTGGCAAATCCTCTGCATCGCCTGAAGTGTGAGCACATACTGGAGATTGAAGGTGGCGTTTATACCCCTTTTATCTATTGTGGACCAGTCCAGCCATAGCCATAATCCTTCAGGATTTTTTAGCAGTTTCTTTTCCCCTGCGAATTTTTCAAACCAGGCCAGGTTTTTTACCGCCACCGGAAAGATCTCTGCCAGGATAGTTGCATCTTTTGTATAAAAATAGTGTCTGTCTGCCGCCTGGAGCCAGCTGAAACTATAATCAACAATAATAAGCCCGAAATACTCAACGGGAAATACTGCGTAGAGAAGCCCGCCGGGGGTCTGGTTTTGCGCGCACTGCCGCAGCATTCTTCTTGAAAGGTCTTTATCGCCAAAAGAAAAGAAATTTACCTCTAATTCTATCAATCCGTCAAACATCCACTGCGCCTGCTCCCGGTCGGGACAGTCAACATAGGAGTCGAGCATACAGACCTTTAAACTGTGTTCACAGAGTTTCCAGATTTTGTTAAATGTTTCGTCGGAACACTCGAAACTTCCTTTGTGAAAGACAGGATAGGAAATAAAATTATTACTGATTTCAATAATTTCCAGCGGCTTTACCACATTCCTGAATACCAGCATTAAGTACCTATATCCTTTGAAAAGAAAAGTTTCAAAATCCTGCTCGCCTTTTCTACAGATATACCGGTCTATCAAGCCATTCGGCCCGACTTCATTATTATTGTCGGGATTGGTAACTTTCAAAAAAAGCTCGTTGTCCGGATGTCTGGTTGCGTAGTAGAAGTCGATAATCTCGCCTCCGGCCGCTGCTTTTATTTTAAGCCGCGGGCAACCGACGGAGGTTTTGCTGAGATCCAGGACCACCGCGGAAAAGTTTTTTTTGCCTGCGGGAGCGACTACAATGGAGCTTACCTCCTGCCCGTCCATTTTTACCTGTATTTTTGACGCATTGTCCTTAATCCGCTTTTCTTTATAAAGATGAGCCATAAGCCGGGCATTGTTTTGCCAATCCTTAGCGTTTGCACCCTTAAAAAAGCAGGAAACACCGGTAAAAGGCGTAATTTTTTCTTCCAGAAGCGGTATTTCCCGGTCTATCATATTTGACCAGGGAAAAGTACCTGCAGGTGCGGTACCGTAGACATCGGGTTTTTTCCATTTGCTGTCGTTGTAGTCAGGTAAAGTCCAGCCGGGCAGTTCTTTTCTGCCGTCGCATATCTCCTGGAAAGAAAGCTGGACCATCAGTTGAGAGCCCTCGGAACTTCTGGCCGGATCAACGATTACCTTCCAGGAGTAATCGGAATCAACTCTTAACCCGGTGCCGTCTTCAAATTTAATTTCACCGTCGACTAAGAGACCTGCTTTTTCCTTCCATACATTGGAATAAGTCGATTTGCCGACGATATGCATCAGTACCGCTATTGAGTTTTTCCCGGGTTTTAAGTAGCCGGAAAGGTCCAGGGTGTCATAGGCCTGGTACCAGGGATAACATTTTGCCGGCCCGCGGTTTACATACTGCCCGTTTACCCAAAGCAGGTATCTGGTCTCGGCGGTAATTCTTATTGTTGCCGATTTTATTTCTTTTTGCGGCAGGGTAAAAGTTTTTCTGTACCGCCGGTACATATTAAGCAGAGAAGGCCCGTGGCCGATAAATATCCACTTTCCTTTCCAAGCCGAGAGATCCTCATTTTGATAGCCCAGTTTCATAGGACACCTTCCTTAAAATCACATATAACTTAAAGTTGATAATATGCCGGGGGCAGTACCCTGAGCATGTAACTTCGGATTACTTACAACTAGCAACCGAAAAAGATTAACTAAATTACGCACAATCCAACTAGTATACTATAATAGCTTTGTAAGTCAATATGCTAGAATGCTGGATTTTCAGCTATCGGAAGAGTATACTTATCGAGTTAACAAAAGAAATATTCCCAATAAAGGGGGATGCAATGAAAGACAAGCTATTATTACCGAAAAGCGAGGTATTTGAAGAATTAATAAAGCTCTACCCGGATACTTTCAGTTTTAGCACGGGAAGAGTGGTCAGGCTAAATCCAACCTACGAGGAAGGGTTCGCCATATCTTCTGGCGGAGATGAAATAGCTGTCAATTTTCAGACGACCTCAGATATGTTTAGGGCTCTCGGGACCATTATGGCTCTTAAAGACGAAAAAGAAATTGAACTCAAGAAAAAACCGCCTTTGACCTTCAGGGGGCTCATGATCGATGTTTCCCGGAACGGGGTTATCAAAGAAAGTTATCTTGAGATAATAATAGTGAAACTCGCCCTTCTGGGGATAAATTTCCTGACGCTTTATACCGAAGACACATTCGAAGTTACCGGTGAACCGCTTATCGGTTACCAGCGCGGAAAATATTCCAAGGCCGGGATAAGGCGGCTGGTGAAATTCGCAAAACAATTCGGCATCGTTATGTTCCCTTGCATCCAGACTTTGGGACATGTGGAACAAATTCTTAAATTTCCCAAATACGCCGGTATTGCGGATGATAACAGGATATTCAATGTAGAAAAAAAAGAAACATACAAACTTATAGAAAAACTTATCAAGAACGGTTCGGAACCCTACGAGTCCAAACTTATCCATATAGGCATGGACGAAACCTGGGGGCTTGGTAAGGGCAAGACCTTTAATATCAACAAGAAGATGGATCCCCGGATGATGTATGTAAAGCACCTGGTGAAAGTAAACAACATTTGTAAAAAACTTAAACTGAAACCCATAATGTGGGGGGATATCATTATCAATATGCACGGAACCGGTAAGATGAACAAAGAACATTTTAAATATCTTCCGAAGAACATTATCATGGACTACTGGAACTACTATTCAAATAAGGCCTCCGTTTACGAAGAAACCGTCAAAAGATATAGAAAACTCGGCTTTGAACCTTTAATTTCTCCTTCTCTCTGGAATTTCTCCTGTTTTTGGGGCCGGTTTAACCTGGCAGAGAGCAATATGCTCCTCTTTATTGAAAAAGCGAAGGAATTAAAGATTAAAAGATGTATGATGACCATGTGGGGGGACGATGGGGCTGAGTGTCCTTTTGACTCAAATTGGCCCGGCCTGGTGCTGTACGCGGAACTCTGTTATGAAGAAAAAGTTAATATGGAGATGGTCAAAAAGACGGTAAAAGCCGTCGCTAAAGATGACTGGGAAACATTTCTTGCGCCGGCTAAAATAGATTTTTTTGATAAAAAAAGCTCGAATCTCTCAAAAGGTTTTCTTTATGATGATCCTCTCCTGGGTATTTATGCGTCACAGGTCCGTGCCGGAAAAAGCTGGAACCCTTACTTTGAAAAAATATTTAAAAAAATAAAGGGAAATATGAAGAAGACCGCTAAGGAGAACAGGATTTTATTCAAGTATGCCTATGCTTTGTTGGACCTTCTTAGAATAAAGGCCGATATTAAAAATATTGCTTACAGGGCTTATCAAGCCGGGGATAAAAAGAAGTTAAGAAGCGTAGCTGCGACGGCCGGATTGATAGGGAAGAAGACGGATATTTTATGGAAAGCGCACCGGGCAGTGTGGCTTATGGAAAGAAAGCCGTTTGGTCTGGAAGTGCTGGATAGCCGTTATGCCGGCTTGAGAGGAAGATGCGGGGTAATGGAAGAAAGAATTAAGGATTATTTGAATGGTAGGATTTCTGAACTTGCAGAGCTCGAAGAAAAGCCGGAACGGGCTTTCGGTGAAGTGCCTTATTTCCATATTAATCATGACCGGGCTAAAACAATATCGGCAATCAAATAACTGATGACCCTGAAGGACGTAATAAGCCACATAAAGAAAAACAGAAATGCCCGGAATATCTTCGGGATGGCCCGCTTTGGTATCTGTGTAAGCAGTGCTTACGGGCTTTCCATGCCCCAGCTCCGCAAACTTAAAAAAAGGCTCGGCACAGAGCATGAACTTGCCCTGGCTCTTTATAGAACTAAAATTCATGAGGCTAAGATTCTTGCCGCCTTAGTAGATGATCCGGCACAGGTTACTGAAGTACAGATGGAAGAGTGGGTAAAAGGTTTCGATTCCTGGGATGTCACCGATCAGGTCACAACGGTCCTTTTTGATCGCACAAAATATTCCTGGAAAAAAGCCATGGAGTGGACGAAAAGAAAACCTGAATATGAAAAAAGAGCCGGATACACAATTATGGCCGGACTGGCAGTGCACGACAGGGTTAGTCCCGATGAGAAGTTTGAAAAGTTTTATCCTTTGATAATAAAAGGCGCTTCAGATGAAAGGAATTTTGTAAAGAAAGCCGTGAACTGGGCGCTTCGTAATATAGGAAAAAGAAGCTTTAAGCTCAATAGCTCAGCCCTTAAAATCTCGAAAATATTGGTAAACTCGGCTTCAAAATCCGCAAGATGGGTGGGGTCAGATGCGGTTCGCGAATTGAAAAGCGCAACGGCAAAGAGAAGGATAAGAGCAGCGGAGAAGGCAAGACGGAAGGGCAAAAAGCAGGGCAATCCAATAACAGATAATTGATAATGAAAATATAATAAAGTTTGGGGAAGAGAAAAGAGGAAGAAAGGGGAAAATCATGGGAAATGAAATAACTAAAGAAGAATATGAGATACTGGGCTTCCTGCTGGATTTCATAAGCGAAGGAGAGACCGACTACCTGGTCCTGCAGAATGAAACAGAAAATGATTTTGTCACAGGCAATGTAGATCTTTTTCAAAAGCAGCAAGAAGAGCTTAAAGGACTGCCCGCCGGGCTTATGCTGGATTTTGTTACAAAAAATATGAAGAGTTATCCGCTTGATGCGGCTCTGCTGCAAACCGAAAGAAAAATATTGCTTCAAAGCCCGGAAGAACTTGAAAAGGCCTTTGTGTTTGACGGCACGACCGACGGTTGGGCGTCATTTTATAAAAAATATCCTGAAAGTGACGGTCAGACGGTTGTTTCCCGTGCGGGTTTTAATGAGCAGAAGACTGAAGCGCTTGTTTATATCGCCGGTATTCATGATATTCTTTGCGCCGAAGGGAATCTCTATTACCTGAAAAAGGCCGACAGCAAATGGCAATTGTCAGACATTATTCCGCTGTGGATCTCGTAACCGGTCCGGTTTAAAAAAGGCCGGAATATGGGAGTTTTACCCCGCCCCTGCTAAAAAGTCACACCAAAAACTTATGTGACTTCCGTCATATACAATATGATACTACTTTGGTATCATATATTAGAGATCAGAAAAGCAAACAGATCTAAAGGAGGACAAAATATGTTTTGTAATCAGTGTGAGCAGGCGGCAGGAGGTAAGGGATGTTCGAATGCGGGTGTTTGCGGTAAACAACCCGATGTTGCGGGATTGCAGGATATTTTAATATACCAGGCAAAGGGTATCGGCTATCTGGCCCATGAAGCCAGGCAGAACAAAGCTATAGTTGATGCGGGTATAAACCGTTTTACCGTCAACGCTCTTTTCACTACGGTGACAAATGTAAATTTTGATCCCGAGGAACTTGAAAAAATAATCCGTGAAGGTGCGGTGATTACTAATAAAGCCCTGGATCTTTATAAATCTTCTGTAAAAACAGTTTTTAAAGAAAGTGAGCTTCCTGCCGAGGCAAAATATGCTCCGCCTGAAACACTAGGTGAGTTGATAGAAGAGAGCGGGGATAAAGGAATTAAAAGTAGAGAGATAAATACTGACATTCAGTCGGTTTCTCAGTTATTAATCTATGGCCTGAAAGGTATGGCCGCTTATGCCGCGCATGCTTATATTCTCGGAAAAGAAGATGAAACGGTCTATGCCTTTTTTCATAAAGCCCTTGCGGCGCTGACGAAAACCGGGATAAAATTAGAAGAACTCGTAGCTCTAAATATGGAATGCGGGCAGGTGAACATAAAAGTAATGGAGATGCTGGATGCCGGACACACCGGAAAATTTGGGCATCCCGTGCCGACGGTAGTATCAACAGGGCAAAAAGCCGGGCCCGCTATTATTGTTACCGGGCATGACCTGGTTGATCTGGAAGAGTTGTTAAAAATAACAGAAGTAAGCGGAGTGAATGTTTATACTCACGGCGAGATGCTGCCGGCACATGGTTACCCCGGGCTGAAGAAGTACAAATCCTTAGCGGGACATTTTGGTACCGCATGGCAGAATCAACAAAAAGAGTTTGATAATATACCGGCCGCAATTCTCTTTACCACTAATTGCATTCAAAAACCCAGGACAAGCTACTTAGACAGGGTTTACACCGCAGGTTTAGTGGCTTTTCCCGGAGTAAGGCATTTAAAACAGAACGAGTTCGGTGAAATGATAAAGAAAGCAAAAGAACTCAAAGGTTTTCAGGAAGTTTCCGGTAAAACTCTTACCACCGGCTTTGCAAGAAATGCGGTTCTTTCAGTGGCCGACAAAGTAATTGAAGCCGTAAAAAAAGGCGACATAAAACACTTTTTTCTCGTGGGAGGTTGTGACGGTACAAAGCCCGGAAGGAATTATTACACGGATTTTGTGGAAAAAACGCCTAAGAACACAGTTATTCTTACTCTCGCCTGTGGTAAGTTCAGGTTTAATCATTTAGATCTGGGGGATATTCACGGTATACCCAGGCTGCTGGATGTAGGCCAGTGCAATGACGCCTACTCGGCTGTTAAGATAGCTCTTGCTCTGGCAGAGGCTTTTAAGACCGATGTAAACTCCCTGCCGTTATCTTTTGTCCTCTCCTGGTATGAACAGAAGGCGGTCGTAATCCTGCTTTCGCTTCTTTCCCTGGGAATAAAAGGAATCAGGCTGGGGCCTTCTTTGCCGGCCTTTATTTCACCGAATATTCTGGATTTTCTGGTGAAAAACTTTGATATCAAACCGATAAAGACGGCAGAGGAAGACCTGAAAGCGATTCTTAAAATAGCTTAAGATTGTTAAAAGTTGCATTAAAAAGGCGGTAGTTATTTTACCGCCTTTTTTAATTTTATAAAGAAGAGTAAAAGGTTGAATTTTTCAATAATTATCTCTAAAATGTACTTATGAAAGGAATAAAGTTACTCCTTATATTGCTATTTGTATTTGGGTGTGTTTCTTTTTCAGATACGACCCGGGTACTTATAAAAGACAAAGAAAAAGTCTTTGCCGTTTATTTTAACCATACAAAAAAAGAAATAGCCCGTGAAGTATGCGAAATACCAAAAGATATTTCTCTCTCCCTAAGCGTGCTCGCTTACTCCCCCTACTACGGCATCAACTCTGTGCTTATCAGCGGCGAAATTCCTGACGGAGAAGTAAAGATTTTGGATGAAGATGAAATAGTCCGTTTGTCTGAAACTTATAAAGACGGCAAGCGGAATGGCCCTACTACAAGCTATTTTAAAAACGGCAAAGTTTCTTCTGAATCTAATTACACCGATGGGAAATTAAACGGCAAGTTGACTGCTTACTCCCGTGACGGAAAGATAGCTTCCGAGGTGCTTTTCATCAAAGGGGAGATCCAAAATGGCAGTGTTTACGGTCTGGAAGCCAACGAGAGTATGAATATTGGAGAGCTTCTTGGTAGGTTTGCCGAAAAAAGGCGTTTAAGCGGGAAAAAAGTGCTACTGGTTTCGGATTTTGAGAACAGAGAAAAGACCAAAGAATTAAAGGATTTATTTTCTGAAAGAGGCGCCGAAGTAGTAGTCGCGGGTTTGAAAAAGAAAGTCAATGAAGAAGACAAAGCTCCGGATATTCTAATAGATGAAGCAGTTTACCAGTTTTATGATATTATTTCGTTTACCTGCAATTCTAAAGCAATAGATGTCAATTCTGATCTGGGAAATATTCTGAGAAATTTTTATGATGAAGGAAAAATTATTTCAGCAGTGGGCAACGCCGAGGCTATCCTTGCCCGGGCAGGTTTACTGGTGGGGCGGACCGTAGCGAAGCCCGAAAATGAAGAGGTAAATTTCGAATTAAGCAAAATACAAAACCTTATCTTCAAGGAAGGCATAGTGGTAAGTGGCAGAATAGTTACGGCCGGGGATTCAAAAAAACTAAAAGAGTTCGTGGCGGAAAACGCAAGATTAATTAAGACGGAATAACCTGCCGCAAAAGGAGAAGAATATCATGACAGAAATTCGAGAAAAAGTATCGCTAAACGGGGCGTGGGACCTGGCTTTTGATCCTGATAATACCGGTAAGAAAAAAGGCTGGTTCAAGCGCTTTCCAAAAAAATTTAAAAAAATGGCGGTTCCGGGAGTTTGGGAACAAATAAAACCCGGCTATGACGGGGTGGGTTGGTACAGGAAGTCCGTTAATATAGAAGCGGGCTGGCTTAATAAGGTTATCCGGCTGGAAGTAGGCGCGGCGCATTACTACGCCGATGTTTATGTGAACGGGCGTCCGGCGGGCAGCCATGAAGGCGGTTATACGCCTTTTGTATTTGATATTACACACCTGCTAAAAAATGGGGATAATGAAATTGTGGTAAGGGTTATAAATCCGCCTATAAACTATTCCATAGAAGGCTTTAGGGCGGGGGCGCCGCTGAACCAGGGTGACCTGCCTATCGGCAAGGCAGGATGGTATTTTAATTTTGGGGGTATTTGGCAGGATGTGAATCTGCTGGTTACCGAAAAAACCTATGTGCTTGATTGTTTTGTCGAATCTTTTATCTGGAAAAAACAGGCGCGTCTTAATATTACCGTCAACAATACAGGAAAGAAGGGTAAATATAGTTTGTGTTGTCTGATAACTTCGAAGAAGAACACTGATGAGATTATCGCCGAAAAAACGCTTAAGGTAACATTGAAAAAAGGCGAGAACAAATTCAGCACGGTTCTTGATATTAAAGATATGAAGCTCTGGTCGGATGTCACCCCATTCCTTTACACGGCAGCTGTCTCTGTCATCAGGGAGTGCGAGATCCTTGACGGGTATTCTGTAAATTTTGGTATGCGGGAATTCCTCATAAAGAATGGTAACTTTTTTCTTAATGGCGAGAAGATAATTTTGAAAGGTTTCTTACAGCAGGGCGTTTATCCCAGGACCTTAAGCTTCCCGCATTCAAAGGAGTTTGCGGAAAAAGAGATACAAATGTGCAAGGATTTTGGTTTCAATTATCTGAGGATGCATGTTAAAACCGCGCCTAAAATATCGCTCGAACTGGCAGATGAAATCGGGGTATTGCTATCGGAGGAGCCACCGAGCGGCTGGATAGGTAAATCCGAACACTGCGTCAGAAGGCTTAAAAACGAGGCCAGGGAAATGCTGCTAAGAGACCGGAATCACCCGAGCATAATAATGTGGTGTATGCTCAATGAAATTGTTAACTTCAGAGGATATACTATTCCGGAGAAACTGGCTATGAAAGCCGAGTTGGCGCATTACGGAAGGCAGTTTGACCCTTCAAGATTATTGATAGACAATGCTGGTGAATTTCCTGATAAAAAACATCCGCATGATATGATAATGTTACCTTATTCCCATAAGCAGGTGGAAATGTTAAATCCGGTTGCTTATGTGCCTTTTCCTCTTGAAGACAAGAGTATTGTTAATTACAGGAATTTAGGAAAAAAAGGAAAGATACTGTTTACCCACGAGTTTGGAGCCCCCGAGGTCCCGCCGGACTATAAAAAAGTAATGAGCCTGTACACTCCGGCAGAAAGGAAGATTGGACTGGAAGATTACAAACTCCACAAAGACTTTTACGGTTCACTGAAAAATATATTTACCAAGGGTAAACTTGGGGCAATATTTGGGAGCGTGGAAGGCTTGATAAAGGAAGCAAACGAAGTAAGAGCCGAGGAAATAAAGCATATCGTGGCTGCAATGCGGAGCGATCCAAACCGCGACGGTATGGCTTTGTGCCAGCTCGCCGATGCCAGCGGGGAATTATTCGGCGCGGTTGATATCTGGAGAGAACCGAAAGCAACCTGGTTTCGGATGGCTAAAGCTTCCCGGACTCCGTATTTGTCTCCCGAGATAATGCCGCGGGTACTCTCTGCCTCAGGGGAAGAGGCCACACTGCGCGCAACTCTTATAAATGAGAACAAACTGGGTATCAATTACAGCTACACGGTCTCTATGGTTTCAGCGGCGGGGAAGGCTCTAAAGAAATTTACCGGTAAGGTTAAAGCAAAAAGCGGGGTTCAGACCGTTTTTCTGAAGAAACTTAAAATAAAATTAAATGAAGGGCGGTATTTTCTGGTTACTGAGCTTTTTGAAAACGGGGCTCAGGTTTCCAAAGATGATATGCGGTTCACAGTAATAAAAGACGCAGAAATAAAAGTTCCTGAAATTTCTGTTCATGACCCGGAAAAAATAATATCCGGTTATCTCCATGGGCAGGGTGTTGCATCCAGAGGTTTTGGCAATAACTCCAGAGATAAGGATATGCCGCTGGTTTTCGATTTTAGGAAGGTGGTAAACCAGGGGTGGTATCTAAACGAAGTTATAGGCCAGTTGAGAAAGAGTATCCAGCTTGGGGGTTGCGCGGTGCTTTTTGAACCTGATCCGGTCTTGCTGTATGAACATCTTTTCCCGACTTTGATAAGACAGGAGGTTGGGGGCATGGGAAGAGGCATGGACTATATCAAAAAGCATCCTATCTTTGCCGGATTGCCCGGCAATACCGTGATGGAATACGAATACTCCAAGGTCCACTCCCGCTACGGAAAAGACTCAAAGGGAGAGGATATTATGAAAGCAGGCGGAGAAATAGTTTCAGGGAATATTGACTCTCATATGTGGACCAGGCCTGCCTGTTACTTCTGGAAGGTTTCCACGGCGGTGGTTCCTATAGGAAAAGGCAATGTAATCCTTTGTTATCTTGATGTGCTTGGAAATCTTGGCAAAGATGTTGTTGCCGACAGGTTGTTTGTCAATCTGGTAAATTATGCGCAAACACTCATAAAAAAAGGCGGAGAAGAGAAGCTCCTGTCCCGCGGTATAGACCCGCTCTCACCGGCAGACTTTAAGTAAGGCCTGCGGATTAATAAACTCCGGCATAGTAAAATGCTTGATATTGCTAAATCAATATTTATCTGATACAATCAACAAATGAAGCAAAAAAATATATATAATGATAAAGAAGAATTAAAGATCCTGCATCAGATTTCCCAAAAGATCAGCAGTAGTTTGGAATTATCCGAAGTTTTAGATCATATAAGCGAAGTCGCTTCCGCGTTTATTGGCGCGGATGCCTGCCTTATTTATCTTTATGACAGGAAAAACCAGGAATTGATACTGCGGGCTTCAAAAAATCCGCATAAAAATGTATTGGGAAGAATTAAACTCAAGCTAGGAGAAGGAATAACCGGTTTTGTCGCGAAACAGAAAAAACCCCTGGCCATCGAAAAAGAAGCCTACAAAGAACTAAATTTCAGGGCTTTTACCTCTCTTCCGGAAGATACTTACGAAGCTTTTCTTTCTATTCCCATACTTTCAAGAGGCCAGCTTGTCGGCGTCATAAATCTGCATCATAAAAAAGCGCACAAATACCCCGAGCGCCAGGTGAAACTGCTTTTTACTCTGGCCGGGTATCTGGGGACCGCTATAGAAAATGCTATTACCTATGAAGAGATGGAGAAAAAAGCAAAACAGCTTGACCTGCTTTCAAAAATAAGCAAATCTCTGGTCTCAGAAAGCTATCTTAAAGAAATACTCAAATTGATTGTAAGCCTTACCGCGCATGTTATGGATTCAAAGATATGTACTATCATGCTCCTTGATGAGAAAAACAATGAATTAAAAATAGCTTCTTCGGAAGGTTCGGCGGAAGCCTATATAAAAAAACCAAATGTTCGTATTGACCGCTCAATAAGCGGACGCGTGGTAAAAGAAAAAAAACCGGGGGCGGTTTTGGAGGTGGCGGCAGAACCGACTTATATGTTCCCTGATATCGCAAAAAAGGAAGGAGCAGTTTCTTTGCTTTCAGTACCGATGATGCTAAACGAAAAAGTGATCGGAGTTATTAATATCTACACAAAAAAAGAACATTTGTTTACAACTGAGGAAATCGAAGTTTTTCAGGCTATAGCCAATCAGGCGGCTTCTGCCATTGAAAAAGCAAATTTAAAAGAAGAAGTAACGGCGGCAAAAGAGGCGCTTGCAACAAGAAAACTTGTTGAAAAAGCGAAAGGGCTTTTAATGAAGGAATTAAATATAGGAGAAGAAGAAGCCCATAAATTGATTCATAAAAAATCCATGGATTTGCGAAAATCGATGAAAGAAGTCGCGGAGGCGGTCATACTTTCTTTTGAAATGAAAAATTCTTCTTCACGCTAGGCGTCCCTTATTTTGAGCCGCGGACAGGCCGAGCTCTTGACAAATAAGGTGAAGTACGCTATAATAAAAAAGTAAGGAAGCGGCATTGGGGCCTTTTGAATGAGAAAGATGCATTCAAAAGGTTTTTTTATTAAAAACCTGTTTACGGGATTGAGCCTGTAAATAGGCGGTGACTTTGACGTCCGGGGACAAAAATGTCTTTGGACGTTTTTTTTTAGATCTTGAGCCTTAAAAAGGAAGGTAAATATGGAAACCGGTTTCCCTGAAAGAGTAAAGAAAATATCTGCCGGTATAAAGGGAATTGCATATAAACTAAACGGCAAATATGCCTATGTTGACCATGATGACCTGTACCAGGAGGCTGTTCTTCATTTATGGAAAGAATATAAACTAAATACTTTTCTGGGGAAAAATGACAGCTATCTTCTTCAGGGTTGTTACTATTATCTTAGAAACTATTTAAGGAATATGGAATTAAAAAGCAGAAATATCAGTATTTATGATAAGAAATACAGTAATAGCGGCAGGGATAAGGAATATTTTGTTGCAAAAGAAGAAAAACCGCCGGAAGATGAAGTTTTTATGCAGGAATTATCAGGTTTACTCGAAGAAAAAGAGAAAAAGGTGTTTTTGTTATTATCCGAAGGCTATACAATCAGGGAAATAGCCGGAAAAACGGGAGTTTCTCATCCAATGATCATAAAGACGAGAAAAAAGATCGCAGAAAGAACAAAAAAATATTTTATGAAATAAAAGTTACCGGAAGAGACGAAAAAGTACTTGTAGTAGTATAGGCACATTGAAGTGGGCACACAAAGGCGTTTCTCAAAAAAGAGAAATGCCTTTTTTATTGCAAAGATATTCAGGCGAAGCCGCACGGGAGGAGAAGATGACTGATGAAAAAGATACAAAGGAAAGCTTAGAAAAGATCACCGGGAAAGCAGCGGAAAGGCATACGGAAACGGACAGGGAGCTGGAATGAAGTTCCAAATAAATTAAAAAAGGAGAAAAATATGAAAATAATAGACATTTCAAAAATACTTCTGGCAGCGCTAGTTACCGGCGTCTTCGTTTTTGCGACACCCTCAACACAGATCTGGAATCCCTCAACGGATATCCAGGGCGCGGGGACCTTCCATCTCGGGATAGATAACTATTTTTCTATAGAAAGCAATACGGTTAAACCTTATGCGTTCGGTACCGATGTAGGCCTTACCTATGGTTTAATGAAAGAACTTGAAATTGGTATTGATGCGGTGGAACCTTCCGTTAATCCGCTTTTTTTTAATCTGAAATTCGGTTTTCCTGAAGCAGGAGCCGTTCCTGCTATCGCAGCCGGGATATTTAATTTTGGTACACAAGTGAATGTTACCGACTATAATATAATCTATGCTGTGATAGCAAAAACCTTCGATCCGATCGGAAGGATTTCTCTCGGTTATTATTCCGGCAACGATAAATTACTTGTGACCGAAACCGGAGCCGCTGCCAATACCGGATTTATTGCGTCATGGGACAAAGCGATCAGCGAAAAAATATGGTTGTCAGTTGACTACGCGTCAGGAATGAGTTCTTACGGAAGCTTGAGTATAGGCGGTTCGTACGCCTTTACGCCCGCTACTAGCATTATTTTTGGTTATGTGATATTTAATAACAACAAAGTTAATGCTAACAACACCTTTACCACGCAGCTTGATATTAATATATAAAAGACAATATTAAGTTTTAAGGAGGACATTATGGCTGAATCAAGAGCGAACTTTTCACCGCAGCTTAAACCCACACTGGGTCTTCTTGGCGCGACAATGAACGCAATGGCTCTAATAGCTCCCGGAGCGTTCTTGTGGATAACTTACCAGTTACAAGCGGCTGCTACGGCCCCAAACGGCACTTCGGTAGCCAGCGATATATGGTCGGGAATAGTCCTGGCCCTTGGAATCTGCTTTCTTACTGCATTTTCATACGCGGAACTTGCAAAGATCTATCCGGAAGCAGGATTTGCCAGCGTAACCTATTTCGCGGAAAAAGCTTTTCTTGAGTCTGATGAGAACAAAAAAAGAAAATCTACGCCTACTTCCCTTGCCCGGCTTGCGAAACTCGCAACGGGATGGGCAACACACCTGTTTTACTGGGTCTACCCCGGTGTCATGGTCGCCATGATGGCAAATATGATAGGCTATATTTATCAGCAGTTCACTGGCAACGCGCTTTCAGTTCCCGCGCTTGTTGTAATTGGAACAGCCTTTGCTTTTGCAACCGGATATGTTGCCTACAGGGGAGTAACCGGTTCAACAAAGACATCCATCTGGATAAATGTCATTCAACTGGTTACGCTTGTAGTTTTCAGCATCCTTGCGATCTGGTACAGGGTGAGCAATCCCCAGCACGCGTCCGCCTGGGCGTTCAGCGGGGGTTGGGACATTATCAAACCGCATTCTTTGACCGGAGTAGTTATCCAGTCAACTTTGGCCATTCTTATTCTTGTCGGGTTTGAAAGTTGTACCTCACTCGCGGCAGAGACAAAGAACCCTAAAAGCACTATTCCTAAAGCGATTATTCTTTCACTGGTGATCCAGGGTATCTTTGCCTACTTAATAGAATATTTCTCAGCCGGTTCAATGATAAGCGAAAAACTTATCGGTAATGCGGTTGGTACGGCCGCTGCTCCGGTTGGTATGGCTGCCGCCGCGGCTTCTTCCGCGCCCATAGGAGATCTTGCTAAACTTATAGGGGATAACCTTTTTCACGGCCTGGGCTTCGGCCTTATGATCTCCATCGCAGTTACAGTAATGATAGCCATTGTCGGCACAACTCTCAGTTGCATGAACACCGCAGTCCGTATCAGCTGCGGCATGGCGGAAGACCGTGAATTACCGGACTTTTTGGGATTCATGAGCGGTAAATTTAGCACGCCGCACACCGCTATATGGGTGCTTGTTGTTGTCTCCTGCGTTATCGCCGCTATCGGGGTTCAGTCGATTGTAGGCCTTACCGGTATTGCCCTGGCTTCAAACTTCGGAACATTTGTTCTGTACGGGCTTACCTGTGTTTGGACGATCGTTGCTTTTAAAGGCAGGAAAGATTTCAATATTTTCAAGCATGGAATAATTCCGGTGCTCGGTATCATTTTTAATGCCGGAATGCTTGTGGCGATAATTTATCTGTACACTATCGGTAGTGCCGATTCAGTTGCCGAAGCAAAGATATGTTTCTATATAGCCGGTGGCTGGACTTTGATCAGCATACTGTATGTTATCATTACTTCAGTAAAAAAGACTTACGGCTTTAAGATGATTTCCGCGATGATTCGTCCGGAAAAATTAAATATTCTGGTGGAGATATTGAAGGACGAAGAACTTATCATAGGCATGACCGTTACAAAAGTCAAAGGTTTTGGAAGACAAAACGGCCAGGATACCAAATTTTTGGAAAGCGCGGGAGTGACATTCCGGAGCAAGATAAAAGTGGATATTGTCGTCAATGACTGGGATGTTCCGAAGATTATGGATATTATGAGAGAGGTTCTCAATACCGGCGAGGTGGGTGACGGTAAAATATTTGTGTTTGATGCCAAGGAAGCAGTACGCGTCCGTACCGGAGAAAAGGGAGTGTACGCGATCTGACTTAAAGGCGTAAAAGGAGAATATCATGAAAAAGATTGAGGCGATAATTAGGCCGGAAAAGGTGGCTCAAGTTTGCGAGTTACTGGAAAAAGTAGGTTATTCAGGGATGATGATAACCGAACTTGAAGGCCACGGCAACCAGAAAGGCATTGAGCAGAAGGTGCGCGGAAAGAGCTATAAAATAAAAATGATGCTTAAGGTAAGACTCGAAGTAGTTGTAGATGACAAGGTGGTCAATTCTATTGCAGAGGCGATCTGCAAGGCCGCCTGCACGGGACTTCAGGGGGATGGAAAAATATTTATCTATCCCATAGAAGATGCAATCAGAATAAGGACCGGGGAGCACGGTAATATTGCTCTTTAAGGATAAAAAATTCTATTGCCGGGGTTTTGTTAATCCAAAAAAAGGGAACGGGAAACCGTTCTCTTTTTTTTACGGCAAATACATTGAAATTTGTTTGAAAAAAATGTATAAAGAAATGTGCGCTGCTCTTCAAACCGATTCATAGTATAATATTAATTCGCACAGGGGGATGTAAATCATGACGGAAATGACAACGCACGAAAGAATGACCAGAATGTACGCTCATAAGGAAGCCGACAGAGTACCGATAACCGACAGCGTCTGGGCTTCCACTTTAAAAAGATGGGAAAGCGAAGGTATGCCGAAGGGCGCAAACTATCATGATTATTTAGGCCTGGACAAATTTGCCGGGATTGGTGCGGAAAACAGCCCGCAGTTACCGGAAAAAGTTGTAGAAGAAACCGGTGAATATATAATAACAACTTCAGCCTGGGGCGCCACCCTTAAGAACTGGAAAAATCACGCAGGTGTGCCGGAGTACATAGATTACACGGCTACCAGTTTTGACGCCTGGAAAAAAATGAAAGAAAGAATGGTTCCGACGAAGGACAGGATAAACTGGGCTTACCTGGAAAAGAATTACAAAAAATGGAAAGAAGAGGGCCGCTGGATAACCGCCGGTTTCTGGTTTGGTTTTGATGTAACACATTCGCATGCTGTCGGCACCGAAAGGGTACTCATAGCTCTCATTGAACAACCGGAATGGATAATGGATATGTTCAACACTTACCTGGATATGCACATTGCCCTTTTTCAGATGGTCTGGGATGCCGGTTATAAATTTGACGAGATAATGTGGTACGATGATATGGGTTATAAACAAAAACAATTTTTCTCGGTGGATATGTACAGAGAGGTTTTAAAGCCAACACATAAAAGAGCCTGCGACTGGGCAGCGGTAAAAGGCGTAAAGGCGCGCTTACATTCCTGCGGGAATATTCTACCGTTCATTCCGGAGCTTATAGATATTGGTGTTGGAATGCTAAATCCTCTTGAGGTTCAGTCCGGTATGGATCCTGTTGAGATAAAAAAGCAGTTCGGCGATAAAATCGGAATGCACGGTGGTTTAAGTGCCATCCTCTTCAACCATCCGGAAAAAATGTGGGCAGAGATGAAAAGAGTCATTCCTGTATGCAAAAAAAATGGCGGCTATATGATTTCCACAGACCATTCGGTCCCGGAGTCGGTAACCCTGCCCCAGTTTAAAGAATTTGTAAGACTCGGCAAGGAACTGGGAAGATACTAAAAAAAAGTCGAAAGTCTGAAAGTAAAAGGTCCGTAAGGTCTAAAACAAGATCTTATGGGCCTTTTTATTTGCATGAAAAAGCCCTTATTTTGTCAGCATTATCCTGAGGCCGATTTGTTATTGAAGAGGCGTTATAAGCATATTTCATGTATAATTAGATATAATACATCTATAATTATATAAATATGTAATTTTATGGAGCAATTATCCCTACTTTACTGTAAATTAACTATATTTCTCTTGACAGCAGTATTATTCTTTGTTATAATTCTGTTAGTCTTAAAAACCACTGACGGTTTTACTGCGAGAGCGGGCAAAAAGACACCGGCCAAGAAGCAAAATCCAAAAAAAGCGATGAAGCTTAAAGATATACCATTTTAATAGGAGGCGTTATGATCAAGGCAAGTGAAATATTTGGCGAACTGACATTCAGTAAAAAAGTCATGAAGGCGAAACTCAGTAAAGAGATCTACAAAAAACTTATGGAGACTATCGAGGAAGGCAAAGCCCTCGATCAGGATATTGCAGGAGATGTTGCACATGCCATGAAAGAATGGGCAATGGAAAACGGGGCCACTCATTTTACTCACTGGTTTCAGCCTCAAAGGGGCGGTACCGCGGAAAAACATGATGCTTTTCTTTCTTACGGCGAAGATGGTGAGATGATAGAGCGGTTGTCTCCCGGACAATTAATTCAGTCCGAACCTGATGCTTCTTCTTTCCCTTCCGGCGGAATAAGATCCACATTTGAAGCCAGAGGATATACTGCCTGGGATCCGACTTCACCCGCCTTCCTTATCGTTTCTGAGCAGGCAAAAACACTGGTTATTCCTTCCGTGTTTCTTTCCTGGACAGGGGAGGTTCTTGACCTTAAAGCGCCTCTTCTTCGCTCACAGCGCGCGTTAACTGAAGAAGCCATAAAACTTCAAAGGCTTCTTGGCAACCGGACTTCAAAAAGAATTAAAGTTTATGTCGGTCCGGAACAGGAATATTTTCTTTTTAACAAAGAACTCTGGAACACCAGGCCGGATCTTTTCATCTGCAACAGAACGCTCTTTGGCGCTCTTCCGGCGAAGGGCCAGCAAATGGAAGACCATTATTTTGGTTCTATAAAAAGTAAAGTGCTTAATTTTATGGAAGAGCTTGATATTGAACTTTACAGGCGCGGCGTACCTGCAAAAACAAGGCACAACGAAGTAGCGCCGAACCAGTTTGAAATAGCGCCGCTTTACAATGAATCAAATCTGGGCATTGATAATAACCTGAAACTTATGGATATAATGCATAAAGTTGCGGAAAAACACGGGTTGGTAGCCTGTCTTCACGAAAAACCTATGTCGGGTGTTAATGGTTCGGGCAAGCATCTTAATTGGTCGCTGGGTGATGAGACCGGCATCAATTATCTAGAGCCGTCAAAATCTCCCTTAAAGAATCTCAACTTTCTTATAACCATAGGGGCGATACTCTACGGGGTAAACAAGTTTGGAGGAATTCTCCGGGCTTCCGTTGCTGACGCGGGGAATGATCACCGTCTTGGAGCAAATGAAGCTCCGCCGGCCATTATGTCTATCTATCTTGGCGAATATCTTAATGCGCTCTTTAATGAGATAGAAGGTATAACTGCTAAGCCTACAGAAAAACAGCTTGCGCATATCAGCCTTGGAGTTCAGAATCTCCCCAAGGTAGCTAAAGATACTTCAGACAGGAACAGGACTTCCCCTATTGCTTTTACCGGCAACAAGTTTGAATTCAGAGCGGTCGGTTCTTCCCAGAACTGCGCGGAAGCGGCAACGGTATTTAATCTTATCGCGGCTTACGGGTACAAGGAGTTCTACGACAGGCTTTCCAATATGAAGGGTGATGTTAGAGGGAATGCTATTCTTGTTCTCAAAGATATTTTAAAAGAGACTAAGAGAGTAAGATTTGAAGGCAACGGTTATTCAGAAGAATGGCATAAAGAAGCTGCAAAGAGAGGGCTTCCTAACGCCAAGAACACACCGGAAGCTTTGAAGCTTTTCTTGGATAAAGATGTGGTTAAAATGTTCGGGGACTTCAAGGTGCTTTCTGAGAGGGAATTACACTCTAAGATTGAGGTTAAACTTGAAACTTATGTAAAGATAAAGGACATAGAATTTAAGACAGCAAAGAATATCGCAAAGACGCTTATTCTTCCTGCAGTTGCTAAACATATGAGAAAAACAGCAGAAACAGCTAGCTCGGTTAAGGATGCCGGTGTGAACTCCAAGGTTCTTGCGGCCGAAGTAAAGGAAATAGAAGCCGCTTATGCCGATATAAGAGAGAACCTTTCCAAGTTCGAAGCGTATCAGGAAAAACTGGAAAAGATGCAAGATATTCACAAAAAAGCCTCTTCCTGTGCGGAAGAAGGTTCTGATGGGTTGCTTGCACTTAGAAAAGCAGTTGATTTTGCTGAAGCCATTGTGGCTAACGATCTTTGGCCTATGGCGAAGTATCAAGATTTACTGCTCAAACTGTAAAATAGTATAGAAATCCGAAAAAAAAGTAAGCCGGCAATGCAGCCGGATATTGCAGAATAAATTTGGACACTGATGTCCGGATAGTCCGCATGGTTGCGGTTATCCGGACATTTTTTTTAAGACAGTTAAAGATAACAGACCCTCATACATACCTTCTCCCGGGTTAGAGCAATTGAGCAATGGACAATAGAAAATAGATAGAAGAAAAACAAGATGAATTATGAGAAGTTGAGCATAGCGAAAACTGTCAATGCTTTGTGGCGGAGAAGCTGAGGAAAAGGAGGAAAGTAATGATTAACACGGGAGACACAGCTTTTGTGCTGATAGCTGCAGCTATGGTGCTTTTGATGACCCCCGGGCTGGCTTTTTTTTATGGGGGCATGGTTAGAAGGAAAAATATTTTGGGCGTTCTGATGCAGTGTTTTATCATCATGTGCGTTTTGGGTCTCCAGTGGGTTCTTTTTGGATATTCTCTTTCATTTTCTCCGGGCAATTCCTTTATCGGCTCTTTAGACTGGATAGGTCTTAAAGGTGTAGGGCTTGAGCCTAATGTTGATTATGCGGCAACCATCCCTCACCAAGCTTTTATGATCTTTCAGGCTATGTTTGCGATAATTACACCTGCGCTAATAATAGGCGCTTTCGCGGAGAGAATGAAATTTTCGGCGTTTATTGTTTTTACTATTCTTTGGGCTTTTTTTGTTTATGACCCAATTGCTCACATGGTTTGGGGAAGCGGCGGATTTTTAAAGAATTTGGGTGTTTTGGATTTTGCCGGAGGTATTGTTGTACACATTAATGCCGGAATAGCCGCGCTTGTTGCGGCACTGTATCTTGGTAAAAGAAAAAACTTTCCCCAGGCAGTTGCTCCTCACAATTTACCGTTTACGGTTCTTGGAGCCGGGCTTCTTTGGTTTGGTTGGTTCGGTTTTAATGCGGGGTCGGCTCTTTCCGCTAACGGAATAGCAGTGAATGCTTTTGTTGTGACTAATACGGCCGGTGCCGCGGCCGGTTTGACCTGGGCGCTTATAGACTGGCTGTATAACGGAAAACCAACAATGTTTGGGACAATAACCGGGGCTATTGCCGGGCTTGCTGCAATTACTCCCGCGGCGGGTTATGTCGGAGTTGTTCCGGCTATTATTATAGGTGCCAGCGTCTCTCTTATCGGTTTCTTTATGGTGGCGATTGTGAAATTCAAATTCGCTTATGATGATTCGCTTGATGCTTTCGGTGTTCACGGCATAGGCGGCATTATCGGCGTACTTGCCTTAGGACTTTTTGCCAGTAAGGCTCTTAATCCGGCAGGGGCTGACGGCTTGTTAAACGGTAATCCAAAATTCTTCGTTATCCAGCTGGTGGCGGTACTTTTCACTGTAGTATATTCTCTGGTGGTTACTTTTGTTATACTTAAGGTTGTAGATAAATTAATTGGTGTAAGAGTGAATGAAAAAGATGAAGCAGTCGGATTAGATCTTTCTCAGCACAAGGAAACGGCATATACTGTTCTTGAATAAGAACGGTTCATAAGGTTTGTAACGGTTTATAAAGTTCATAAGCAAAGCTTTTCTCGATTGGAAAGATATTTATATGTCAATGGCAGTTGACATAGCGAGATAAAGTTTTACAGTAAGGAGGAATATCTATCAAAGATTTTTAACTTTACAAACATTATTAACATTAAAAACGTTCTGAACTTTGACGACGACGAAGGAGGAGGAAAACATGAAATTAGTTATCGCGATAATACAGCCGCATAAACTTGAAGATGTAAAACACGAATTATATCAAGAAGAGGTTAACCTTATAACCGTTTCAGAGGTTCTGGGACACGGTCGGCAAAAAGGTGTTACAGAGATTTACAGAGGTATAAAGGAAACCGGAAACCTTTTAAGAAAGATTCGTCTGGAAATAGCGGTAAATGATGATTATCTGGAAAGAACTATAAAGGCTATTACGAAAGGGGCCAGGACAGGGGAGACCGGGGATGGCAAGATATTTGTCCTGGATCTCAAAGAGTGCGTAAGGATTAGGACAGGTGAGACAGGGAAAGAAGCGATAGGGTAAATACTAATAAAATAAAAGAACCGGCAAAGAAAAAGCCGGCAAATGGAAAACAATTAGGACGTTGATGTCCGGAGATTTCGCATGGAAGCGGGTATCCGGACATTTTAATTAAGGGGTAAAGTTAAGCAAAGAAAAGCAGGAGTAGAATAAGAGAATAGCAAATAATTAGCCGGCAAAGTAAAAAGACGGCAGACACAGGTTGGGACCTTGATGTCCGGTAATTCGCAAAGAAGCGGGACTCCGGATGTTTTATTTTGTAATGTTTTTGGCTTAAATCAGTGGAATCTAGTAGAGTTGAAATCGGTGAAATCGGTGAAATTTTGTTCTAGAAGGAGAATGTATGATAAATTCAGGAGATACGGCTTTTGTTCTGATTGCTGCGGCCATGGTGTTATTAATGACCCCGGGTCTGGCGTTCTTTTACGGGGGTATGGTTAGAAGGAAAAATGTTCTTGGTGTTTTAATGCAGTGTTTTGTTATTATGTGCGTGCTGGGTTTGCAGTGGGTTCTTTTAGGCTACTCTTTAGCTTTCGCTCCGGGAAATTCCTTTATCGGTTCTTTAGACTGGGTAGGGCTTAAAGATGTAGGGCTTGAGCCTTATGCGGATTATGCCGCAACCATTCCGCACCAGGCGTTTATGATTTTTCAGGGGATGTTTGCGATAATTACGCCTGCGTTGATTATCGGCGCTTTTGCGGAAAGAATGAAATTTTCTGCTTTTCTTTTATTTAGCATTCTTTGGGCCTTCCTTGTCTATGATCCGATTGCTCATATGGTTTGGGGAGTCGGCGGTCTTTTTCGAAATCTTGGAGCCCTGGATTTCGCCGGAGGCACAGTTGTTCACATCAACGCAGGTATAGCTGCTCTTGTCACTGCGCTATATCTCGGCAAAAGAAAGAATTTCCCTCAGGCTGTTGCTCCGCACAATCTCCCTTTTACTGTGCTTGGTGCGGGACTCCTATGGTTTGGGTGGTTCGGGTTTAACGCCGGTTCTGCGCTTGCCGCCAATGGTATTTCCGTAAATGCTTTTGTGGTAACCAATACAGCCGCCGCAGCTGCGGGATTAACCTGGGCTCTTATTGATTGGCTGCACAATGGAAAACCTACGATGTTTGGTACGGTGACCGGGGCTGTTGCTGGACTTGTCGCCATCACCCCCGCTGCCGGTTTTGTCGGAGTAATTCCTGCGGTAATTATAGGTTTCTGTGTTTCTATAATCTGCTTCCTTATGGTGGCCATTGTAAAAATGAAATTTGGTTATGATGATTCACTGGATGCATTTGGTGTGCATGGTATTGGCGGAATTTTTGGCGCGCTTGCAACAGGTTTGTTTGCCAGTAAAGTAATCAATCCCGCAGGAGCGGACGGACTATTTAATGGCAACCCAAAATTGTTTTTAATTCAACTTGCCGCGGTGTCTTTCACTATTGTCTATTCACTGGTGGTGACTTTTGTAATTTTAAAAGTTATAGATAAATTAATCGGAGTAAGGGTCAGTGAAAAGGATGAAGCGGTCGGGTTGGACTTAACCCAGCACAAAGAAACAGCGTACACGGTTCTAGAATAGGACCGTTCATAAGGTTTGTAAGGTTCATAAAGTTTATAACGTCTTTGTTTAAGGAGGATCTAAAAAATATCCTTCAAAGATTTTAGACCTTACAAACATTACAAACGTTAAGAACTTTATAAACTACTCCTACGGAGGTTTCATGAAATTAGTTATCGCGATAATACAACCGCACAAACTTGAAGATGTGAAACACGAATTATATCAAGAAGAGGTGAACCTAATAACCGTTTCCGAAGTTCTCGGCCATGGCCGTCAAAAAGGCGTTACCGAAGTTTACCGGGGAATCAAAGAGACCGGGAATTTACTCCGGAAGATTCGCCTGGAAATAGCGGTAAACGACAGTTATCTGGAGAAAACCATAAATGCTATAACAAAAGGAGCCAGAACCGGAGAGACCGGGGACGGCAAGATCTTTGTCCTGGATCTTAAAGAATGTATAAGAATAAGGACGGGTGAAACCGGAAAAGAAGCAATAGGCTAGACCAGAAGGGTAGAGGGTCGGAAGTTTTGAAGGTCAGAGGGGCAGCAAAAATAAGAATTTAGCTGTACTTCCGTACCTCGGACCTTCTGCCCCTCTTATTTTCCCCTCTTGACAAAAATATAACCATGTGGTATAGTTTCGATTGAAACTATTTCTTGTGAAAGTAACCGGAGGCGTAGAGTATGGAAAATATTTACGATAGAATAGAAAAAGTGAGACATACTTTTATGAAAATAATGCCGAAGATAAACTCTAAGATTATGCTTACCGGCACCCAAAACCCGATGTTAAATTTCACCATATCCGAGTTAAGGATATTGCAACTTTTCAAGGAACAGGAAAAATACAAGATGTCGGAACTTGCCCACGCCTGCGGCATGCCTTTGCCTACGGCAACCCATGTCGTTGATAAACTTGTAAAAAATAAATTTGCAAAACGGGTGCTTGACGGGAAAGACCGCCGCGTAATATATATTGAATTTACCGGGAAGGGTAAAAAAGCTATGGCGGAGTGCGATATTCATCACAAGGAAAATGTTATTAAGATGATGAGTATGCTTGAAAAAGAAGATCAAGAACGATTGGTTTCCACGACAGAGCAATTTGCCGCGGTTTTAGAGGAGATAAGCGAAAAAATGGAGAAGAAGATTAAAGTAAAGGAAGGTGGCAAATGAAGAAGTTATTAATATTAAATATTATTTTTTGTTTTGGATTTTTGGCCGAAGAGTTGACACTTGAGGATAGTGTAAGTTACGCTCTGGCTCATAACCGGGCAATAGTTGCGGCGAAAGAAAAAGTAAAAGCGACCGAAGGTGGATTAACTTCCTCCACCGGCCTGCTTTACCCTCAGCTTTCAGCTACCGGAATTTATACCAAAAACTCAGCTTTATCCCAGTATGTTTATGGGGACCCCATTAAAATACCAGTTTTCACCGCCGGCGGCGTTCCAAAGACGGATTACATACCTTTTCCGAATGTTACGGCAGACAGGCTCGGAGATATGTATGTGGCAAAACTTTCTTTGGCCTGGCCGGTCTTCACCTGGGGAAAAATACAGGGTTTGGTTGAAATTGCCGAAGCAAATAAAAATATTGCAGAAAAAGACCTGGAGAAAACCATTCAGGATATTACCTATGAAGTAAAAAGCGGCTTTTATTCTCTTTTAATGTCGGCGCAGATGGTTAAAGTTCTTGAGGAAACAAAAAAATCACTTGAGGCTCATGTTATAGTGGTTGAAAAAAGATATGAAGCCGGTTTAGCGTCAAAATTTGAACTGCTCCGGGCTAAGGTGCAGCTGGCTAATATAGAACCACAGTTGAACCGCGCGAAAAATGGATATGAACTTGCGCTAATGGGTTTTAATAACAGCCTGAGCTCGGAGAGAAACGACAAGTATACCGTAATAGGCGAATTTAAATATGAAAAGGAAACTTTTGATCTGGCCGTCTGTTTAAATAGCGCGTTTGAAAACAGAGTGGAAATAAAACAGATGACAGAAAGAATAAAAATGCTGCAGGCTGCTTTAAATATCGCGGTTGCGGGCTTTAGGCCCTCATTCACAATTACGGCAAATTATTCTACTAATATGGGCGCCCAGCTTCCGCCTAACGACACGGCCTGGGCCACAGGCTGGGATGCGGGAGGTATAATTTCGATACCGCTTTTTGACGGTTTTTCAGCAAGCGGAAAGTATGATGAGGCAGAAGCCAATTTAAAGCAAGTCTTAATAGCGAAAATACAGCTTTTAGATGGCATTAATATAGAAGTGAAAGGAGCTTTCCTTACCCTGGAAGCCACCGAAAAAACTATTATTGCCCAGGCCGAAAATATAGGCATGGCAAAAGAAAGTCTCAATATGGTTAAAGAACGCTATACGCAGGGCTTATCCACAAACCTGGATGTACTTGATACCGAGGTAAGTTATCTTCAAACAGAAATCAGCTATTATCAGTCCTTATACGACCAGATACTGGCGAAAGAAAAACTTAGAAAAGCTATAGGAAAAATTGGAGGAGAATATGTTAAAAAATAAAAGGTTATATATTGTGTCAGCGGTTCTGGTTCTTATTACTGTCTTTGGTTGCGGCAAAAAGCAGGATGTTACTAAGGAAGCTTTTGCTGCTACGGAGTCAAAGTCAGAAGGGCTTCCAATATATACGGTTAGGGCTAAACTTTCCATTATAGAGGACAAAATAAGTTCCATCGGGACGGTCTACCCGTTTGAACAGAACAATATTTATTCCAAGGGCTCCGGACGGCTGGTAAAGTATCTGGTGGAAGAAGGCCAGATAGTGAAAAAGGATGATGTTATAGCTTATATTGACAGGGATGAGGTCGGCTATGAATTCACGCAGAACCCTGTAAAAAGTCCGGCCGGTGGTGTAATACTAAAAAAATATCTTGATGTAGGCGCAACCATAAGCGCCATGATGGGCTCGGTTGCGGGCGCTACTCCCGTTGCCTCCGTCGGAGACTTAAGCAAGGTAAAGATAGTTTTAACAATAGTAGAATCTGATATCAGCAGGATAAAGGTCGGGCAGGCCGCAAAGGTAATGCTTGAGGCCTATGCCGACAAGGTTTTTACCGGTAATGTCTACACGGTCGCCCCGACTGCAGATCCCCTAAACCACACCAGCAAGGTCGAAATCTTGGCGGATAACAAAGACGGGCTTATCAAAGCCGGAATGTCCGCAGAAGTGGAGGTTGTTGTCGCATCAAAAGGCTCCGCAGTAGTGATACCCCGGAATGCTCTTATCAGAAAAGCCGGTGAGGTATATGTCTTTGGTATAAAAGATAAGATTGCAAAAAAGACGCTCGTGCAAACGGGTTATGACAACGGTCTGGAAATTGAAATTAAAAAAGGGTTGAATCCCGGCGAACTTATCGCAAACAGCGACTTTAATGTTATCCAGGATGGTTTAAGAGTAAAAGATTCCGGTCTTACAAAGTAAGCTACTGCTTAAGGGAGAGGTGTTAAATGAATATATTTGATTTTTCAGTTAAAAGGCCGGTAACCACGATAATGCTTATGCTGATTTTTGCAGTCCTAGGCCTTATCAGTCTTCTATATTTGAAAACGGAACTTATTCCGTCACTGACCTTTCCCAATTTGATGGTCGTGACCGAATACCCGGGTGCCGGGCCGCTTGAGGTGGAAAAAGGTTTGACTAGGCCCTTAGAGACGGCCATTCGCAGTGTTTCCGGTATTAAAAATGCCAAATCCACCAGTTCAGAAGGCGTCTGTGTCATTAACGCTGAATTCAACTGGGGAGAGAATCTTGATGAAGCTACCAACCAGATAAGGGACCGGGTAGGCAGGATAAAGAACTATCTCCCTTCCGATGCCAAGGATCCCGTTATAATAAAAATGGACACCAGCGGTATTCCTGTGCTGGTAATGTCGGTACGGTCAAATAAAAATTATAATTTAGATGTGCAGATGATAAATAAATTTTGCACCGACAATATGCAGCCAAAACTTGAAAGAACCAAGGGTGTTGCCTCGGTCTATGTTATCGGGGGCAGAGACAGGGAGATACAAGTCAACTGCGACCGGCAGAAATTATACGCTTACGGAATATCTCTTTCGCAGATTCTTGGAAAGATAAGAATGGAAAACCTTAATGTTTCCGCCGGAAATATCGCGGATGCCGCCGATACCGAATTTTTGGTGAGAGGCGAAGGCGAATTTAAAAAACCTGAAGAAATAGAAAATATCATAGTCGGGATGAAGAACGGTGCCCCGATTTTCGTGAAGGATGTGGGAAAAGTCAACGATTCCTACGCGGACGAAATAGGAAAATCTAAAATAAACGGTTCGCGAAGCATCTCGATGATTGTTATGAAAGAAACTGACGCGAACACCGTTGAGGTAGCCGCTAATGTCAGAAAATCACTCAAAGTAATTGAAAAGGAATTTCCTGAAGGACTTGGTTATACCATCAATTTTGACACCTCAACGATAATAAGCGATTCGATTAACGCCCTTATAAAAAGCGCATTGGAAGGCGCGGTACTCGCCGCGATAATAATATTCCTCTTTTTGGGCAAGGTGAATCCGACGCTTATAATATGTATCTCCATACCGATTTCATTACTTATCGCTTTTACCTCGATGTATTTTACCGGATATACTATAAACATTATGACTCTCGGCGGCTTGGTCATCGCGCTCGGGCGCTTGGTGGATGACTCCGTCGTGGTCATGGAAAATATTTTCCGGCGGCGCCAGCTCGGAGAGAGCGCTTTTACGGCGGCTGTGGAAGGCTCCAAGGAAGTGGCGGTACCCGTTATATCTTCTACCATAGTCACGGTTATCGTTTTCCTTCCCATTGTTTTTGCAGAAGGCATGGCTGTCCAACTCTTTAAAGCCTTTGGTGCCACGGTGTTTTTTGCGCTTACAGGTTCTCTAATAGTGGCCTTTACCATTGTTCCCATGCTGGCATCAAAACTTTTTGATAAAGGTATAGGTTCCCACGAGGCAGATAGCAATACCCGGTATGACCGGTTCAAAAAAGCCTATGGGCGCTCCCTGCACACCGCCCTTTCGCATAAGGGCAAAGTACTCCTTATACTTGCCGGTATACTGGTTCTGACAGGTGTCATGTTCAGCCGGATAGGAAAAGAATTTATTCCGTCATTCGTATCAGGAAAATATCAGGTTATGGTCAAGCTTCCCAAAGGGTCATCTTTGGATGCTACTGAGAAAGTCACAGACAGGGTAGAAAAAGAACTTAGAGCTGCCTGTGCTGATAATCTTGAAAACATCTCCATGAATATTGGCACCAGCGCGGCTGCCAGGGCTTTCCGGGGTCAGGCCTCAGGCACAGAATCTGCGCAGGTTATGGTCAGCTTAATTCCCGGTCAGAAGGGGATTAAGGATAAAGATCTTTACGATGCCTTAGATCGCGCGGGAAAAGAGAATAAGGGAGCAGACATAAGCATGCAGGCCGCCGGTTTCAGTACAGGTTCTTCAAGGCCCATAGAAATAAAAATCTACGGTGAAGACCTTGACCTGTTAAAAAGAATAGGCGCGGATTTGACCGGAAAACTCAAAGGGGTTTCCGGCATTAAATCACCTGCCTCCAGTATGGAACAGGGGCTTCCGGAATTTACTTTGAGTTTTAACAGGGATAAACTTACAAAATACGGGCTTACGGTTGCCCAGGTGGGTTCCGAGATGACTTCCGCTGTTGACGGGGGTATTGCTTCCATATTCAGGGAGGCAGGAACCGAGTCAAATATCAGGGTAAGGCTTACAGAAAAATACCGCAAAACCTCAAAGGATTTACTGGAAGTTCCGATATCTTCTCCTTTGGGCTTTGTTATTCCATTAAAAGATGTGGTTGATTTTAAAAACAGCGAAGGCCCGGCTCAGGTTGACAGGGAAAACGCAAAAAGATTGGTTAGTGTCACAGCTGACTATGCCGGCAGGGATCTCTCCGCAGTTGTTACTGATGTACAGAAGGTGCTTGATAAAATAAGCCTTCCTCAGGGATATTTCTACGAATTTGGCGGCGCCGAGAAGGACAGGAGAGAAGCTTTTGTAACCCTGGGGCTGACATTCCTGATGTCGATACTTTTAATATACATGATTCTGGCCTCACTTTATGAATCCTTCATTCATCCGTTCACCGTGCTGCTTTCGGTTCCATTTGCAATAACCGGCGCCTTAATCGCTCTCTTTATAACCGGAACACCGCTTGGTGTAACCGCAGTAATCGGGCTAATAATGCTCGTGGGTATAGTTGCAACCAATGCTATTGTGCTTATTGACTTTGTGATAAAGCGGCGTGAAGTTGAAAAGGACAAGAGGAAGGCTATTGTAGGAGCGGCGGAAACAAGGCTCAGACCCATACTTATGACGGCCCTGGCCACGCTCTTTGCTCTTCTTCCCATAGCGCTGGGAAAGGAAACGGGTATGGAATTGCAGATACCTATGGGGATATCGGTTGTTGGCGGGCTCTTACTTTCGACCTTTATCACTCTCTATATCATACCGGTTGTGTATGATATATTTGACACTTTAAGCAAAAAAAAGCTGAAAGCGAAAGTAACAACCAAAGCCTGATTTATTTAATTAAAGCTGATTAGGTTTATTAAAGCGGGAGGGACGAATGCTTAACGACTTAAAGGCTGTTATATCTAAGACCATAGATGTAAAGAACAAAGAAATAAAACCTGAAACCAGGTTTGCCGAGGATTTGGGTGCTGATTATCTGGATATGGCAGAGATAGAAATGGCTCTTGAGGATAAATATAAAATTGACATTCTCACCGATAGGACAGTTATGTATTCGAAAACTGTGAACGATCTTTTAAAGGCTGTTGAAGAAAGGATTAAAAATAAAAAGCAGACATGATGAAATATTGCAGCCTTATACTTCTAATAGGTATATCTATCCTGAGAGCCGAAGATACCGGCGCTCTTTATACCAGGGCGCTCGAGTTATTTGATGCAAGACACCTGGATAAAGAAAATGCCGTAAAGGCCAAAGAAATAGCCGCGCAGATAGCGGAAAAAGAACCGGGCAATGTGAAAGCCCTGATTCTTTTATCAAGGTGCCACCTTTTTTACGGGGAAGGCCTTAAAACAGAAGACGAGAAACGGGCAACTTACGAAAAGGGTGCGGAGTTTGCAAAAAAAGCTCTAAAGCTTGATGAGAAAAGCGCCGACGCGCATTTTTATTATGCTGCCGGTCTGGGAAGATGTGCCCAGTTAAAAGGCATCTTTAACGCCATAGGCGCGGCCGGCGAAATAAAAAAGGAATTTGAAAGAGCGCTGGAACTTGATCCTGCGCACCTCATAGCAAAAGTTGCTCTGGCTAATTATTATTATCAGGTGCCGGGTTTGTTTGGCGGAAGCACGGAAAAAGCAATAGAACTGCTGAAAGAATCTCTGGAAATCCGGCCAAATTTAACTATGGCAGCTGTTGATCTTGCCCGCATTTATAAAAATCAGGGAAAGAAAAAAGAGGCAATTATGCTTCTCGAAAATGTTCTGGAAACTATAACTCCCGCAATAGCAGCTAACTATTACCTCTACGATAAAAAAGAAGCCGAAGAGTTACTCAAAGATTTAAAGCGATAGTTTATGCTTGTGACTGACCAATATCATATACTCCTTTAGGGAAATACTCTATGCTAAGAAGATGAAAATACTGATTCTTTTATCTGGATGTTTTATGGCGCTTCTTACTTTTGCGGGTTGTAAAGAAAATGTGCCCGCAGAAGAGGTTAAGGGGGTTGCTGGTATGGAAAATCTTCAAAAAGCCGCTTTTGCCGGCGGCTGCTTCTGGGGCGTGCAGGACCTTTTTGATCTACAAAAGGGCGTTGTTAAAAGCTTTGCCGGTTATTCCGGGGGGCATACCAAAAATCCTGTCTATAAAGATGTCTGTACGGGGACAACAGGTCACGCCGAAGCGGTCGAAGTTTACTATGACCCAAAACTCATCAACTACAAACAATTGCTGGATATATTCTTCCGGCTTCATGACCCTACGACTATGAACAGACAGGGTCCGGATGTTGGTAGCCAGTACAGATCGGTTATCTTTTACCACAACGAAACCCAGAAAAAAGAAGCCCTGGATTTTATCGCCGACCAGGAAAAGAAAAAAGTATTTTCCGAAAAAATTGTCACCGAAGTTGTCCCCGCCAAGGAATTTTACAAAGCCGAGGAATATCACCAGAAGTACTTTAAGAAGAGCGGACAGTCGGGATGTCATGTCCTTCGGACAGGTCTATAAGCAAAGCTTTTCTCGATAGGAAGGATATATCATTGTCAACGATAGTTGACAAAGCGAGATAAAGTTTGTAAGGTTCATAGCGTTCATAAGGTCTAAAATCATTGAAGTTATATTGTAAAAAGAACAAATATTCTATTCTTGTCATCTCTGAGGCTTAAATAAAGATTCACCGCTTTTACTTTACAAATCTTTAGAACTTTATGAACTCTCCTTAATATGCTATACTCAACTATGTTTAGAGCAAAGAAATATATTGCAGGTATTATCCTGCTTATATCTATCGCCATAAGTTGCGCCGGGGAGAATATTAGCTTGATGAATGTATATGTTGGTACCTACACAAAAAAAACAGAGAGCAAAGGTATCTACCTGCTAAAGTTTGACCTGAAGGAAGGAAAGCTCAGTGAAGGTGTTCCTGCCGGGGAAATCGAAAACCCGTCGTTTTTAGCGGTGCATCCTAAACGGAAGTTATTGTATGCCGTGGGTGAGGTAAGTGCAAAAACCGGAATTGTCAGCGCTTTTGCTATAGATGCGCTTACCGGAAAACTGACACTACTGAATCAGCAGTCATCCGGCGGCGCCGGGCCCTGCCATCTCAGTATTGATAAAGAAGGAAAGAATGTTCTTGTCGCAAATTATTCCGGAGGGAGCGTTGCGGTTCTCCCTATAGGGCCGGAGGGAAAACTTGCTGAACCTTCCTGTGTAATAGTTCATAAAGATACCGAAAATAGTGCTAAACCGCGGGAAGCTCACTGTCATTCAATAAATCTCGACTCTTCGGGAAAATATGCTTTTGTTGCAGATCTGGGGCTGGACCGGATATTTTCTTACAGGTATAACGGAGAAAAAGGAGTTCTGACCCCAAATGAGCCGAAATCACTTATTTTAGAGGCTAAATCAGGACCCAGGCATTTTGCCCGTCACCCTTCCGGTCGGTTTGCATACATTATTAATGAACTAAATTCGACTATGACCGCTGTTACTCTTAATGAAGAAAAAGGAATTTTGCGTGAGCTCCAAACCCTCTCAACCTTGCCTGAGGGTTTTACCGGAAAAAGCTACTGCGCCGAAGTGCAGGTGCATCCCTCAGGAAAATTTCTTTATGGTTCCAACCGTGGCCACGACAGTATAGTTATATTTTCAATAGAGGAAATAACCGGCCGGCTTAATATTTCCGGCTTTGAATCCACGCAAGGCAGCGGCCCGCGTAACTTTTGTATTGATCCGACAGGGCAGTATCTTTTGGCAGCTAATCAAAAATCCGACAACCTTGTAATTTTCCGGATTGACCAGGTTACCGGTTTGCTTAAATCCATAGGACAAAAGATTAAAATCCCCTCCCCCGTTTGCATTAAGTTCCTTCCATATACTCAAGAAGGCTCCCGCTAAAATGGTATTTTACAAAAAAAGCATATACTAATATTTAAAAATGCTAAACTGCTATTAATTGTATTCTATTTTGCGAACACCAGTATTAAAACCTGTAATACCAATGTGATAATGTCCTGTATTACCAAAGTAGAAATGTCCTATCTGGTATAGTATCTTTTTGGAGGTACTATGACAGAAAAGGATGTAATCGCAATGAGTCAACGAGAATTGGTACGAGTGCATGTAATTCA
>CAIYPD010000020.1 GCA_903928075.1 Candidatus Firestoneibacteriota bacterium | reverse complement strand
TGAATTACATGCACTCGTACCAATTCTCGTTGACTCATTGCGATTACATCCTTTTCTGTCATAGTACCTCCAAAAAGATACTATACCAGATAGGACATTTCTACTTTGGTAATACAGGACATTATCACATTGGTATTACAGTGAAAATTAGATAGTTTTTTCCTGAATCTCATTTGTGTAATTTTTGCGCAGCGAATTTTGTTCTGTAAAACTTTCAGAATTTCTATCAAATGTCATTTTAACCTTAAATTTCGCTTCCAACCTGCCTGCCTCTTACTCCACCTTACCCTGCTGCTTATCGTCTAAATTTAAAAGCCTATAACAAAATTCATATTTTTCAATCTACCGCCAATTATTAACCTTTTAGTATAATGCGTTTATGAATGATTTTCTAAATATTTTATATTATCTAACTACTTTCGCTGCAGAATAGGGTAGTGACCTACCTTATGCCCCTTTAACTGATTTGTTTGTTCTTATTCTAAAAATACTGCAGCCCTGAATCCTCATCCACTTCCTTGCCGGTGAATTGTTTTTTATTGGTGGGATCGTGTTTTACATTGGTGGATTTACCAAATGCATCGCAAGTAATAAGATCCGGCAAATTTGATGTTTGAAATGAGTTTATTTTTTCTGATGTTTCGCAAATTGTCATTGCGATCCCTTGACCGATGAGCTAAATAGAAATACTTATTATTGATTTTTAAGAAGTGGCTTGATTAATTCTGATAGTTCTGAATAGATGGCTGATGCATTTTTCATAAGAACAAGCAGTTCTGATTGTTTTAATCTAAAGCTATATCCATGATTAAAGAAATGTCTGAAAGATAGGTATGATAATAATTTCTCGTGAATTTCCTCACTAATAATCTTTTGTTTTACCGATTCTTCGAGAAGTTTTTTATGCCAGGCTGGTTCTTGTTTTAGACTGATATCTTTTAGAATTAAGGCCCTCTTAAGTATATTTTCTATACCATTATAGAAATTTTGCAGGAAAGCACCGCTTGCCGCTAATTCAATATCTGAAAATGCTTTATGATTCATTTTCAGTAAACCAGTGATTTCTTTCAAGGTATGCTTTATATTCTCGTCTTCAGTTAAAAAGTATTCTCTAAATTCTTTTGCTTTCATATAGGAGTTTGGCCTCTTTTTTAATTAGAGAATTAAAACGAGAATTTTTAATAGACAAATCTACCAGATCTACCTCTTTAGGCATCGCATTATAAAGCTCACCATAAAAATTAAAGAATTTTCCGCTTGGATATCCATCAATCGCAAAATCATAATCATTTATATTGCTGCGCTTTTTCAAGGCGGAGCCAAACAAATATAGCCTTTTTATATGATATTTTTTTGCCAATTTAATTGCTATGTCTTTCTCTTTTGTTTTTATCATAGGTTAATTATACCATTATATAAAATACAGTCAACATGCAATCGTTAGAAATCTCTTAATTTCAAAGAGGACTTAAAGAGCTTAATGAGCTCATCAGCGCTCAAATCTCTTCGAATCTTCACGCTGTTAAAATCTCATCTTTAACTATATGCAACCTTATTATACTTGGTGATTTTTCTTCGTCAAAATGGCATTTTACAGCATCTTTAACTGCTTCTTTTAACTCTTTCATTGAATCAGCTTCTGTAAATATCGAATATCCCAATGCTCTTGCTTCAAATCCTCCTTCCTGGGATTCCTCAACTAAAAATATTATTTCCTTGCCCATTTTACTTTCTCCTTGTAATAATTGACTTAATTTTCTTATTTAATTTTACCTTCTTTTTAATGCTTTTTCAACGCAACTGAAAACGCTGCCAAGCCAAAGCAAGAATGTCCTCTTTCCATTTAGTCAGAGTCCGTCACAAAAATAAACTTAAAAATAACTCCCAAAACATATCCTAATATAAACATAAAAGTAAACAGAGGTATAAAAAAAGTATTAAAATGCCATCCGCAAAATTAATAGATGCAAAAATGAGACTTGCCGCACCCAATATTAACCCTGAAATAATTCCATAGTTAGAAATCTTAGCTTCCGGATGGTAAAATATTCCTTTTTTGACACAAACAATTGCCACTATAAAAGATATGAATAACGGTATTGTTAAAAGGCCAAAACCCAATCTTGAAATGTCTGTGATTTTGCCGGGAGTGGAGACCAGAATAACAACAATAAGCCCGGAAATTGCATTTATTATTGACAAGCTTATTATTATCGCATTGCATACCCACGTTTGTATTTTGTTTATGAAACTGCTTTGAGCAAACAATAACATCAAACCATATAGAAGTGTTGGAGTTGTAACAAGAAAAATGTAAACAGAAAAACCCCCAGAGCGTATACAAATAAATATTGCGTATATTATATAGAATATTCCGGCTATTCTTAACACAGGAGATTGCCCCGGATGTTTTATTCGGGAATTATCATCTCTAATTTCACTATTTTTTTAATTCTGCCTTACAATATTTGCAGTAATAATCTATACTCGTATTTTCTCTTCCACATTTATCGCATTTCATCTTCCCTCATTCCTCCTGCAAAATCTAATCCTGTCCGCCGGGCAAACAAGTTCTTCCCGGGTAATGGGTGATTTACAATGGCCACTTTTTCGGGTAAGGTTCATTCACTCTTTTCAACTATTTTCTTCTGATTTTATTTTATAATCGACATGTTCAGCAATTTTCCTGTATCGTGTAGCTACAGAAAACCCTATGCGTTCAACTTTCTTCAATTTAATCAATTTACTTATAGCCTGATATACTGTTGGCACGCGCATATTTGTTTTCTTAGCTATTTCTTCAATAGAAGCATCAGAAACATTTTGCAAGCAGGTCCATACATCTTGTTGCTTTTTAGATAACAGATTTTCAATATTCTCTTTAGAAAGCAATATTGAAGCTTGTTTTGCTTGCCTATGTACTACTTCGATAAAAAAGTCCAACCATTCTGATATGCTTTCTTTTTTTGTTCCAAAAGTACTCTGACTTCTTCTTAGTGCTAAATAGTAACGTGATTTATTGTCTTCAATAAATTTTTCATGAGATACATATGGCATAAAACTATAATCATTTTTTAGTAATATTAGATTCGTTAAGGCCCGGGAACTACGGCCGTTTCCGTCTTTAAACGGGTGTATTGCTAAATATTCTACTAAAAAGTTTGCAGTTACTAAAAGAACCGGATAGCGAACCTGAGCCAATGCTTCGTTAGTCCATGCTATTAAGTCCTGCATTTTTTTAGGAGTATGTAAAGGCGGTGTGGTTTTGAATATCGTTGTTACTACTTTACCATCTTTAACCATAGCTACAGAATTATCCATTGTTTTATATTTACCTCTGTGACCGGCTTCAGTGGTAACATATTTCAATAGATCATTATTGAACTGCCTGATCGTGCTTTCAGAAACATCTATTTCCCTCCATGAGTCGAATATTTTTAGCATTAGATCATAATAACCCTTAACTTCTTGTTCATCTCGATTTTCCAGTTTTTGTATTCCTACATCTTTGATAAAGGCTTCTATCTCTCGATCTGTGAGTTTGGAGCCTTCGATACGCGTAGACGCGCCGGTTGATGTGATAAGAACGGATTTTTTTAGGCGATCTAATAAGGCAGGAGCATAGGAGGCCCCGGCACTGAATTGCCCGGCCATTCTTTCTATTTCCAGTAACTTCTTATAAATCTGCGGAGAAACATCTGATAAGCGTTTATCTAATAGATTTTTCATTTATTTACCCTCTTTTCAATTGCTAATACATTCCGTATATGAGAGTATATGAGCAAATATGAGCTTTGTCAAGATGTATTTTTACCTAAATGCTCATAAATGCCGCATATGAAAGTATATGAGCAAATATGAGCTATTCCAAGGGCTGCTTTTTCTATTTCCCTGATAAATGTTTTATGCAGATAAATATGAGATATGTGGTTAGACAGCTTTTGCTGGAATTTCGTTTGTGCAATTTTTGTGTAATGAATTGTTCTCTGTAAAAAGCTCATATTTTAGCATAGCATCTTCTTTATCTTGTGATACAGCATGAGCATAAATCTGCGTTAATTTTAAGTTAGAATGTCCTTCAATGCTAATATATTACCCCCTGACCACATCCACCCCGTAGAAAAAGTTGCTCTTAAATCATGAAAGTGAAAGTTACCTTCCGCCTTGTCCTGCGTGCTTGATTTCATAGTATTCCTCATTGGGAACTTTATCCCTTATTCCCGCATTTACCTTTTTCTTTCTTCTGCCTTATATTTTTTTTGATTATCGTTTTTGTCGGCAATGAACGGGTTTCGGCCTGGGCGGCGCACAGGCAGGAGCCGAAGATAAAAATACAGCCGGAGAGATAGATCCACATCAGCAATGCTATAACCCCGCCGAACGCTCCGTAGACTACATTTAACGAGGCAAAGTTCTTAACATAAATAACAAATAAACTTTCTACCGCCTTCAGTAATACTGTTGCATACAGGGCAGCGGTCCACACCCGGGAAAACCGCACGAACTGTTGCGGAGACAGCATGTAAAAAATGCTCAGGCCAAAGAATATCACCACCAGAGGGATAAAGAAGCTTCCCAGGGCATATATCCAGAAGGCAAAGTCAGGGACTGTAAAAAGCCGTCCCTCCGTCATTTTCAGCAGGACAGGTGCCACCATGCCGATGAGAACCACGCCGGCCGTTACGCCGAGCATTACCAGGCTTTTCAGCGGCAGCCGCCACCACTTGATGACCGGAGTACCCCAGGCAAGATTGGCAGCAAAGATAAGGGTAGAGAAACATTGGATGGCGCCCCAGATCAATATGAAAAACGCAATAACACCTACATGCCCCCGGGATTTGACCACACTTGCAAGGTTGTTGAATATTTGATCCTGCATTTCGCCTCTGATCGGGAAATATCTTTGCATATAGACAATGATCTCTTTCCCTGCCACGACCGGGTCAACAAAAAATGAGGCAATGGTGACGAAAAGCACAATTAACGGAAATATAGAAAAAAAGACATCAAAAGCAAAAGATCCTGCCCACTGTCCCCCGTTTAATCGCAAAAACTTCCTGACAGTGAGGCTGAATATTGCCCAATCCCTGTTGATTTTATTTTCAAGTTTTATTTTCGTAATCATACAGTATAATTTATAACATGTATTTGAAATTATAACAATTGTACCCGGGTATAAGCAGGGAAAGAAATAGTAATGGGAATTTATTAACTTCTAGTAAAACTAAAGTGTACCAATTTTGTGCCAGACGATGCCGACCTGGCTACTTAAGATATCCGCCTATACTTATCAAAGTTTCTCTTATACCCTTATTTAAACCATTCCCTAACCCAATCTTCAAATTTAACCCGCAGATCTTTTAATAGGTTAAATGAGTGAACTCTTTTTTCTTTACTGCCGCTTTCTTCGATGTCCTTTTTTTTCTTAAAATAAATAAACTCTTATCCCGGCATTAACGAGTAAATTACTATAGTTGCTATTTGTTTGAATTTTCATACCGCCTTCAAGAAATATTTCCGCTTGGTCTAACGGCAATTCAATTCCGAACTTTAGCGCAAAAGACATAATTGTGATTTGATTTAAGAAACTGTAAAATCCACTTCCTGAAAGTGCAGCATAAATCGGCAACTGCTTTTTTGAATGCGGGAAAAAATAACCGGTGCCTCTCAGTCCAAGGTCGTTGCTCCCGTGATTTTGAGAAAAGTAAGGTCCAAAAGTTACTGAGAATATTTTAGAAGGACTAATATCAATATCGCTCAGATTAAAGTTACAGGCAAACAAAAATGAATTTTCTTTTAAGATATTATCAACACCGAAATTTTTGTTAACAAAATCATACAAGCTTACCTCAAAGTTTGCAGTCATTGCTTTCTCTTTGCCTTTTTGTTCTTCTTTCTGGATGTTCATTCCCTTTTTTTGGCCATTCTTATCAAGTTGTTCTCCTGCTTTTTCCAAAACCACCTGGCCGTCTTCCGCATAAACTGCCGCTCCGGACACCGCCAAAACAAACATTACCGCTATCAAGCTAATTACATTTTTCTTCATAATTCCCCCCAATGATGTTCTTAATTTTTCTTCTGTTTCATAATTCTGTTTAAAAATTAACCAAAAACTGTTCATGTGTTTATAATTATTTTATGCTTTTTAACCGGCAATGGTCAATTGAACCCGGGTATAATGATAACCCGGATGGGGGGATAAAATAAGGAGGCTCAAATAGAAAGTGAAACACAGCATTTCGCGGATATAGTCAGCCTTCGGTTGGAATTCGCTGTTAAGCGGATGTCTTTTTAATTTTGGCTATCACCCAAGCCAAAGGAGTAGAGTAGCTTCCTTTGGAATCCTCTTATCCTGATGAGATATCTTTCCTCTCGGTAAAAGCTTTGCTTATGAGAAGAGGCGGTATTTATCGCCGTTTTTTTCCTGAGGCGACCATCTCCGGGATTTTCTATACCCGGCTCTTAAGAGGCAAAATCCCATGGTTTTCTTTAATTTTGAAGGGGAAGAGCAAGTTAGCGGCGGATTTCAAGTCCGTTGCCTTACCAATTAGACTAACCCACCGTTACTTATTAAATAAAGACTTCTGAGGCATTTTGATTTTCAGAATTCTAAATTATCTTTCTCTTGCATCTTTATTGTCAAAAAACTTCAAGTGCTTTTTTCTGCGTTCATTTGTCAGACGGCTTCACCTAATCGTGTTTTAATCAATTCCTTTAATTGCTTCTGTGCATTTATACTTTATTCTGTCGGAGCATCAAAGGCAGTCAGCACACCAGGTCGTTAGCAGGTTGCTCAAAAAAGCTTTTTAAGACTTTTTCAGCTGTAATTTTGATCATCTTCCCCGCCATTTGAGATTTAAATGTCGAGGTAACAGGCTGCTTAATGTTAATTATTTTAGTTTTTCAGCAGCCTGTTAGTAAGCTTTTAGAAGCTTAGCCCTGCGGCTATATTATAATTTGTATTTGCAGCAAAAAAACCCATATCCGCTTCTACATAGACCAGCGGTAAAGGACTGAATCTTGCGCCGGCATTAACCCTGTAACTGGTGTCATTGCCTTTTAAAGTTGTGAAACCAGGCACCTTGGAAGAAACACTGGTTACATCCATGCCTGCGTATACAAAAATAGTTAAAGGCACGGGAGACAGGCTTTTACTGATTGAAATATTCAGGCTGTACACGCTTGCGTCAAAAGACGGAACGCCCGATATACCGCTGTAGGTCGCGAGCACGGCAACCCCGGGCAGGGCTATAGAATCATTTAATAGTTTGTATTTAACACCGCCGCCAAAAAGAACAACGCTGTTAGAATCGATAGGTAAGGTCATACCTCTAGCCACAACCGACAAGTCCATAGGCAAGCCGACTTCTACCTGTGCATACGGAAGGCCTAACAATGTGTTGGCAGGGAGAATAACATCACCCGCTGTCGGTTTATCAAGCATAACAAATTTACCACTAATATCCAAACCGGGAAAGCCGGGATTATTCCCATTTATAAAACCGCCGCCTAAAAGCGAGCCAACATCCTTTGCAAAAGCATTCAGAATTGTATTCTTTTGGTTTGCCACCAGAAGAAAATCATTGAACGAAACACCGTAGACCGATGAAGCAATCACAACAAAAAAAACGACAGTGTGCTAAACTTAGTTGAAATTTAGAAAGAAGGCTCCTACAATAAGGGCAAAGAC
>CAIYPD010000019.1 GCA_903928075.1 Candidatus Firestoneibacteriota bacterium | reverse complement strand
CGATTTCTGCGTTACTTAGGCCCTGGCTATGATATTTACATAGTAGATCACGTTCTTCGATACTAAAGTGCTTGTAAGTATTTTTCATACGCTTAGGTTATCATACCTCCCTAAGCGTTGCACTTCCTTATTGAACTCGTGACCTTAAAAACTATCTATTTTTTAGAAAATATTTCCCATATTAAAATGTATCTGACCGCCTTTTGTCGCCAGCGGGTCAAAACCATAGCCATAGTCAATCCGTATCATAAGGGCGCCGCCGACCATAATGCGAAGTCCAAAACCTACGCTTGTAGGAATATTGGCAATGTCAAAGTCAGATACATTGTTCCACGCTTTCCCGGCGTCAAAAAAAGCAGTGCCAAAAATAGGGCCGTAGATAGGGAACCGGAGTTCCGCATTTCCCAGAGCCATAAAATTGCCCCCTATCGCGCTCGGAGGAATGGAGCTATCCTGCGGTGAAAGAACCCTTTCGGCGTAACCTCTTACAGAGTCGGTGCCGCCTACAAAGAATTTTTCATAGAACGGAACATCCGGCGTAGAACCAAAACCGGTGGTATACCCGGTCGAGCCGCGCACAGCCAGGACCAGGTCTCCCGTCAGGTTGTAATAGGTCGAAGCATCCAGCACATATTTTGTGAAGTTCGTGTCTCCAAGCAGTAACCCGCCGGAATATTCTATGGAAGCAGAGAGACGGTAGCCTCTTTTCGTGTTGAAAAATATACTGTCTCTTGTATCCTGAACCCACTGCGCTGTAAGCGAACTTATATCATGTAAGCCAACGAAGCTTTTTATAGGATTGGTCAGCGCAAGTGCTACATCCTCTATATTGACCTGTTCGAATTTGTAGGTCAGCCAGAGCCGGGCGTCATCGCTCACCGGAAGTCCGAACTTTAAATTTCCGCCTATTCTTTTATCTCTGTAGTCCGAATAATAGGCCTTTAAAATATTATAAAGCGAGGCACCGGCCGAAATAGGACTGCCCATCAGCCAGGGCTCAAAAAATGAAAGTTCATAAGATTGTTTACTGGCGCCAAATTCCCAGCTTACGGAGAGCCGCTGTCCCTGCCCCAGAAAATTATTTTCCGAGACGGAAAGCATGCCGGTCAAACCATCAAGGGAGGAGAAGTTAGCACCCAGCTGTAGTTGCCCCGTCTGCCTTTCCTTTACGGTGAGCACCATCTCCCGCCGGTCGGGTTTATCAGGAACCGGGAGGAGCCCCGGGTTTACTTCTTCAAAGAAGCCGAGATTATAAATACTTTCCAAGCTTTTTCTGATCTTTGAGCTGTCAAACGCTTCGCCTTCCTTGATTTTTATTTCGCGGAGCAAAACATAGTCCTTGGTCTTATAATTTCCTTCCACTCTTATCTTATCTATATAAAATACTCCGCTTTCCTTGATTTTGACGCTTACGGCCACGGTCTTTTTTTCTTTGTCGGAATAAGGCTCGCCTGTAACCTCTGTTTCTATAAAGCCTTTTTCGGAATACATATATCTGATTTTATCAAGATCGCGCTGAAACATATCATAATTAAAAATATCGCCTTTCTTTAAAGAAAACGCCGCCCGCAATTCTTCTTCTTTGTAAATTTTCTCGTTGGTAAAAGAAAAATTCACCTCGGAGAACCGGTACTGGTCCCCCTCGTCAACCGTAATTTCAATAAATATCTTTTCTTTCAGGTCATCATAGGTAATTTTATGTGATTTGATATTGGCAAAAAAGAAACCCTCGCTCTTGTAATAAGCTACCAGTTTCAGAAAATCCCGTTCCAGTGTTTCATTATTCAAATTTCCCGAGACAAGAAACGCCGCTTCGGAGGTTTCCATTTTACCCTTAAGCGCGCTTTCCGTAAAATTTTTGAGGCCGGTAAATTTTATTTTAGCAATGTACATATGCCGGCCCTCGGCAATATTAAATATTATTTTAACTTTATTATTTTTTTCATCTTCCTTTGTTTCATAAGCCACGGTGGCCAGTAAATATCCCTTCTCTTTATATTTAGCGGACAATTTTGCGGCCGCTTTTATTAACGCAGCCAGATCAAACGGATCGCCCTTCACAAAGCCGGCTTCCGTTTCCAAATCCCCCTTACCGACTTCTTTTATTCCGTTGAAAACTATTTCTTCGATCACCGGTTTTTCTTTTACGGTAACGATAATTTCAAGGCCATCCGGGGAAAGATCCTTAGCCAGCTCAACATCCGAGAAATAACCCAGAGAAAATATCTTTTTAAAGTCCAGCGTCGCTTTTTGCTCGGAGTATTCGCTTTTTACCTTCAAAGACATAGCCGAGGTAATAAGTTCCGTCCTGTTAGTGCCTTTAACAATTATCTTTGCAATATTATTATTTAAAACCGATGTTTCTCCGAACAAAAGAGAGTAAAAGCCTATTACTGCGATAAGAACTGTTTTTTTCATTTGGTTTTTCCTTTTTTATAAGCCGCTTCATTATCAAAGGCTATCGTGGTAAAGATACCGACCTTCACTTCGTTGGGATTCCAGCCTACATTTATCTTCCTGTTGCCCGAGGCATTTATTTCCAGGCCTACATCCGGAAGCCACAGTCCGGGATTTTGTGAACTCAGCTCAAAAATATCCTGCCGAAACATTGTTGCTTTAAAAAGTACGCCTTTAGTGACGGAAGCAGCAAAACCAATCTTCATTTTACTGAGTATATCCTGATATTTATCCGAACCAACCGTAAACTCGCCCCGGGAAGTAGTCACGCTTTTTGTCCTATCCTCTTCTATTATGACAGAAACATGCGGGCCCAAAATATCCCGGGTAATTTCCTTTAAGGTCTGGACAACCGCAAGGGACAATACTCTCTGGAACTCTTTTGTGGGATCAATGTTTCCGGAACTATCCCCGATGCCGCTTAAGATTCGGAGTATATCATTTCTTGTCTCTTCCGGCTGGGAGGTAAAAACCATATCAAAGTTTTCCCCGTTACCCAACTCGGCCATGGCACCGTTTTTGCCGCGGACTTCCATGTAAATCTTGTGAGTGCTCGTGCTGTACTCACAATAAGCCTTTATTGCCGGCTGCCTTTTTTCTGTCTCCAGAAAAGAAAAAGAAGCGGTTTTTATGTCAAATTTACCGGTGTAAAAATTGAAATATCCGCTTTCGATATCCGCTTTTCCGCGCATGGTAAGGTCCTGACCCGGACCCTGCGAAGTAAAGACACTCCCCTGTCTGAGCTTTGCTTCACAATAACTGTTATTATACAATACACCTTCTTCAATTACTACTTTTAAATTCCAGTCCATCTCTTTGAGCACTCTCGGCGCTGATTCACCTTCTTTATAGTTGGGGGGCCAGGAAAACCTTGTGTCATAAATATGTATTTCGCCGTTCATTTTGAAATTTGGCGCCGTTCCACCTATGGAAAAGAATTCGTCCGTGCCATTACCTTTGACAAACATTGTGCCTTCGGTGCTCATAATTGACTCGACTTTGAATTTCAAACCTTTCCTTTCAACTGTTTGTTTATTTCTTATTTTTATGTTCCTGAGTACATCCGGATAGAACTTCTTTAAGGTAAATTCGCCTGACACCTCTAACGGGCTTTTATCCACTTCCCCGGAAAAATAAGCAATCTTAACATTATTGTTATCGATGGAAAACTTGGCACGGAGTTTATCAACTTTCGCGATAAAGCCTAAAGGGTAGACGGCTGCATTGTCGTGAATAATAAGAAAACCTTTATCAATTACCGGATAAGAGCTCTTCCCTTTGATAACAAACTCCGCATCCATTAAACCTTCAACTTTTGAGAACCAGCCTGTAATCATAATCGGCTTCAGGTCGGTATTTTTAAGTTTGATTATCAGATTCTGCTCATTTTCCTGATCCATAGGTATACTACCGTTCACATTAACAGAGTAGAGTTCTTTGGCGCTGTTTCCTTTATATTCCTTTTCGACTCCGTTTATATTTGCAAGGGTAAGTTTATTATTCTCAAAATAAAGGTCTCCGATAACAGAACTAAAGGACATATCAAACATATTAACCCCGATTAAAGAACCCTGTTCAACTTTTATACGGGGCGCCGCCGCATCTCCGGAGTAAAGAGCCGTGGCGTGATTTACGGTCCCGGTCATATTAAGATCAAGATTTAAATATTTGAGCAGAACTTTGATATTTGTATTAGTAATATCTACAACCATATCCGAAGCCTTGCCCAAGGCTCCGTTTATCTTCACTATTCCCGGTGTATTATCATTTATACTGATCTCCAAACCTTTAAAAACAGTCGTTTGAGGATTTTTAAAAACTATTTCGCCTTTTGCCTTAGAAATAAACTGGCGGGAATCAGAACTGTGCCGGATAAGAAGACCCTGTTTAGTCGCTATGAAAAGAGATGAAAAGTCCCGCATCTCATAATCGTTTAATTTGAAATTTTTCAGGAAGAGCTCACTTTCAAATTTGCCGTTGTCAGTTAGCGGTATTATACAGTTTTTGGTTTCCGCTTCCGCTTTTATGCTAAGCCCCAGCAGTTTTTTAAAGTCGACGGCAGCGGATAACTGTGCCTGGATCTGGTCCTTTTTGAAAATAAAATTTGCTTTATAAAAGCTGGCATGATTATCCGTGGTCGCATCATCAAAACTAAGAGACTTAAAATCCAGGACATTGTTATCATAGATAAATTCCCCGGTAAAATCTCCCAAAAGCATTTTTTCGGTCCTTACATCCGCGGCTTTAAAGACCCCGGTAATCCGGGGACTTGAAAGCTTTCCTTTGACCGCAATGCCCATAGGCGCGCTCAATCTGGCGGAGATATCTGCCTTTGATTTTATGAGCGGAAGCAGGTTCTTTATATCGGGATTTAAGACGGAGACCACAAGATTGCAATAGGCATTTTCCAGGGAAAGATTCTTGTCTAAACTGCTGATTGTTCCGTTAATATCAACAGCTCCGACCTCCTGACTTAAAAGCAGCCGTTTAACCTGCACCTCGTAGCCGTTTTTATTCTGCTCAAAGCTTAAATCTGCGGTAATCCGGTTGCCCTTAAAGTCATTGAAAGCCGGCCCCGTGACCGTGAGCTTATTATCACCTTTAAGCCACCCGTCTTTATCGAGTTTAAAAGCCAGATCGCCGGAAAGGGTACCGTTAATCAGAAACTTTTTTAAATCACTATTTAATAAGGAAAGTTTATTAATATCTGTTCCGGAAAATTTCAGGTTGGCGGAAAGCGAGTTATCTTTAGGAAAAAAATCAAGTTTTCCGCTGCACTTCTCCCATTTTATTTCCCCTAAGGTAAATTTATTTTCGCTCTTGTTGTAGGCCAGATCAGCTTCGATATTGTGGACGGGTTCTCCCCCGAGGAAAAGCTCGCTTGAGAGAAGTTTCGCATTTATAATATTTTTATCGGAATCAAAAAGGCCCGTGGCCGAAAGGTTATACCGGCCCCGGATAAAAGTCTTGTCGCGCACATTTTCCATTTTCAAAACCAGGCCCGAACGGCCTTTTTCTTTCAAAGAAATAGCGCCTTCCGCGCTTAAAGCAACCTCTTTAAATTTAAGCTCTAAATTCTTGACCGCGAGTAAGCCGTCTTTTACCGAAAAATTCAGCCCGAGAGTGTTAATTATATTTCCGAAAAATTCAGCCTCTTTTGTCCTTAAGGAGCCTTCCCCGTTTAAACTGTCAAAATCTCCGCTTAATCTTATATTCCCGGAAAGAGTTCCTTTGACTTCGTTTTCTTTGTGCGGCCACTTGAAAATTGTAAATATCGTGGCCAGTTTGCCGTTTTTTACGGCCAGCGAGCTGTCTATATGCAATTCGTTTAAAAATGCTATTTCTCCGTTAAAAAAATACTCATCATCAAGATTGAGTCTCTCCACCTTTAGTATTGCGTTGTCGTAAGTGAAGGATAAATCGGTCATAAAACTCTGATTACCGTCAAGTATCAGATTTTCAGAAGTAAGCGTAGTAATAAATTTAGGATAAGCAATGCTGCCGAGTATTTTGGCCGAAACCGTTCCGCGGCCGGAAATTTTATAATGAGCGTTAAAGACCGGTATTTTTGAAAAATCAATATTGGTGGCAGTAACCGCCAAATTAAGGGCCAGGTCCCCGGTCAGACCCATGGAGCCGTCGGCTTTCATGTATCCTTTGTCATCCTGGTTGAAATACAATCCCGTACCTACAAGAGAGCCTCTGTTTATTGTCAGGTTACCTTTCACATTCTTTGCCCGGTAGCCTTCAAAATTGTAATTGTTGATAGAAATATCTCCAAAAAGTGTAATATCTTCCAGCGGGCCTTTCATTGAAAAAGTCGCGAAGGTCTCCCCGGCAAGATCCATTTTGTTATTCACAAAAAACCCGTAGGCATTGCTGAAATTTGCACCGGCAAACTTAATTGTCCCATCCGTAAAGGTCCGGCCGTTTTGAAAAGTAAAAAGCGCAGTCATTGTTATTTTTTCGCTGCTCACCGCATTTACGCGGAGTTTACCGTTGTCAAAGAAGAGAAGGTCGCTCGTAATCTCCCCGAGGTTACCGCTTTGAAGCGTCATTTTATTTACCCTAACTTTTGAAGCAATAATCAGGTTTTTTAAGGGCCCTTTGACTTCAAAAGTAAAAGCAGCCTTACCAGTAGCACCCGGGACTCCCGCCAGATCAAAAATTCCTTTGGCTTGCATCTCTGCGGCCTCTCCTGAAAGAGAGAGAGCATCTTTTTTTAAATCATATTTGCCGGAAAGTTTGGCAATGCCGTCAAATGAATATATTTTTAAACTTTCAATATCTATCCGGTCATTTTTATATTTGAGCACCATTTCATTATTATCAGTTTTTATCCCCGCAAGGCGTAAATTCCGCGCGTTAGCCACTACAGAAAACACAGGAGACGAAAATTTTCCTTCTACTGTCATCCCTGCGCTGCAGATTCCCGCGGGAAAAACACCGGCCATAAATTCTTCCTGGGAAAAATCGGAAAGATCCGCGCCATTTATGTATATTTTTAGTTTACCTTCAGGGTCTCCGGCAAGATAATTATTTATTTCCCCCTTGCCTGTTATAGAAGCATTCTTTAAGGTGGCCGCAAATTTATTTATCACCACGCTTTCTTTTGTGAAGGTCAGCTGGGAAATTATTCCGGTGAGACCGGCTTTTAATCCTTCTATTTTTGCTTCGCCGTTTTTTAGCAGAACTTCCGCAGTCACATTATCGGAAAGCTTAACCTGAAAATCAAAAGTACCTGCCATAATTTCTGCAGGCGGCTTTTGCATATGGGCAAAAGCATAAGAGGAGTAGTGGGCAAGGTCAAGGTCTTTCCCGTCTATTATTACCGTGCTGGTTTTATTTTTTGCGTCGAAAATACCGTCTACAAATAGATTGGTTTTTTTACTGGAGTAGCTTTTTGAGGCGGCTTTAAAAGAAATTTTACCGGCGCCGATAAATTCTATATTGCCGTAGATATCTCTGAAGGCCGAATTAAATTTTTTTTTACCGTCTTTGATTCCGACAAGGCCTTTGGAAACAGAAATTGTAAGTTTTTCCGGCAGCAGGGTTTTTTCTGTGACCGGCAGAGAGTTAATAAAATCTTCAAGGTTCCAGGCACCCTGGTCATCTTTTTCCATAAGCAGTGACGGCCTGATTAACTCAACACCTTTCAGGCTGTCAATTATCTGTTTTTTGTTTAAAATGATGTCTTTGAAGCTGTATTTGACGGAGACTTTTTCTATTACTATCAGGTTGCCGTCTTTAATTTCTTTTTTAGCCGCTATTCTTACATTAATTAGCTCAATAGAGTCAAAAACCCCGCCTTCAATTTTTTCTATTGTGACTTCCCGGTTTAGCGCTTTGGTGAGCTCAATTTCGATAATATTCTTAAATTGTTTTACAAAAACACCTGTTTTGGCAAGGATAAAGGCTGTAATCCCTAGCAATACTATTATGCCGAGAGAAAAAAACAGTATTTTCCTTTTTGCGCCCTTTTTCATTCTTTTCCTTTAAAAATCGACCCTTTCCTAATATTTTACAGGCATTTACACTCATTGTCAACCTGCGTTTTAATCAAAAAGACAATAATAATATAGTAATGCGCCCTTTCTTTTTAGACATCTTTACACTTTGTTTTGTTCCATTTTTAATAAAATCAGAAATTTTAAAAGCCGGACAACTAAGGAAATATCAGTTAAAACATATAAAAGTATTATATAATACATAAAATCTTCATCTTGTGTCCGGGGAGCTGCTATGAATATTTTGAAGCATTTGAAGTTGGGCGGAGAAAATCTCCTGAACTGTCTTAACCCGGAGAAAAATTATCTGCCTTACTGGCATATGGCTGTCGACAAAAATCAAATTGCCGAATATTCCTTCCGTCCTTTTTGCACCGGTCATAATGTCGGCCGCTGGTGGCATACAATGCTTAGCCTGGAGCAATGTTGCGGATTTAAAATCCCCGGAAAAATTGAGTCGACTATGCTAAAAAATGTCCGGAGACTTTCGGATAATCCCACAGGCATATTTCTGGAAGCCACGGATAAAAAAAATATCGATAGCTGGTATATTCATTCCTATCGCGAGACCCTGCTGGCCCTGGCTCTTCTTTATAAATTTCGGGGACTCGACAGTGCAAGAAAACAGGGCTTACTTGCTCTCGGGCAGATGAAGAAGGCCTGCAGTAATCCCAGGATCTGGGATCTTGCACTTTGCTCCCCGCTTCTTTCAAAAGAAAAACTAAAGATCAAAGGCCTACCCGTCTATACGCACGGACGCGCTATCGAAGGGCTTCTTTGTTTTTATGAAGCAACCGGGGAAAAAGCGGCCCTAAACGAAGCTTGCCGTCTGGCCGACTTTCATTTTAAAAATACGGTTAACTCTGACGGAAGCCTTGCTGCCGGCTGTGGACATCACACCCATTCTTATCTCAATACCCTTCGCGGTCTCCTCCGGCTCGCCGGGTTGAAGAAAAATAAAAACCAATTAAATATTATCCGCGCCACTTACCGCGCAGCAATTGCAAAAATGATCACAGGTTCCGGATTTGTAACACACAATATAAGAGACAAAAAAGGCGCTTCCGGCGGGGATCCCGCCTCGGCAGGAGATATTGCTCATATCGCACTAATGCTTTTTGAGCATTATAAGGAACCGGGGCTACTGGATGATGTTGAGCGCATTGTCAGATGCCGGCTCATTCCGGCTCAAGTTTGCGTTCCTATGCCCACAAAACCGGGAACCGGAAAACAGGGAGACTGCGTTAGGAACCTCCCGCGGCGTTTTATAGGTGCTATAGGCGGCAGTGTAGGACATGTAAAGGGACAGACCTGTGTCACCGACTTTACAGCGGCCGCCTTACATTGCCTCATAGAAATTTACCAGCGCACCGTTGAAACCACCCAGGATGCTATCAGGGTAAACTTTCATTTTGATTATAAAATGGCCGGTCTCCGGGTAAAAAGCTTGCGCAGTAAAAGGAAATCCTGTGTGACCGTTCAAAATAATACGGGCAAAGACCTTTATATAAGGATTCCGGGCTGGGTGCCAAAAGCCACGCTCCGCCTTTCAGTGAATAACAAACCTGTAAAAATAACTATCCGAGAGGGTTTTGCATTTATCAAGGCCTCCGGAGGAAAACTGAGAGCAAAACTCTGCTTTTCCCTGCCCCGTTATAAAACAAAAGAAAAATGGCGCGACAATTTTAAGACACAGGCATTCGCAGTATTTCACTGGCGGGGAGATGAAATTTTCAAAGTCGATCCGGTTGGAAAATATCTGAAACCCTTCCCCAAAGTTTGCAACTCGTTCTGGCTCGATAAATTTTAGTTAATAACTATTATACTTGCAGGAAAAACAAAGAGGCGCTATTTCGCACCATGGACTGTAAAACTTTTCTAATACAAGGCTTCTTTGATATTCTTTACGCAATTTTTAAGGGAAGGAACCGGATTTTCGGGCTCACCTTCAAACTCTATTATATAGGGACCCCGGAAGCCTGTACTATCAAGAGTTTTCCTAAGCAGTTTAAGATCAAGAATCCCCGTACCGGTCACGACATCCTCTTTTCTTTTGTATTTGTCAAAGGTGAAATCTTTCAGATGGATAAGATACATCCGGTCTTTGAACTCTTCCAGAATTTTTGCCACATTTTCTCCGGCGTCAAGCGCCCAACCGGTATCCAGAGAGAGGCCTATTCTTTTACTGCATTTTTTAAAGAACCATCTTAAGGTCTGAACATTGCCCAGCCAGTGAGTTCCGCCATGATTATGGATACCGAGCGTTACGCCGTATTCCTCGGCAAATTTTTCCGCCTGCTTGAGATAAGCGTCAAGATTCTCCGGCTGAAAATCAACACTCATGTGCTTCACGCCGCCGGCCTTTAAAAAATCAAACACTACCTTTAGCTCTCCGGCATCTCTGCTCAGGCCTTCAACGCCGATACTGAGAATGCTCACGCCATGCTTTTTGCAGGCGTCTATAGCTGCTTGGTGCGTTGTCGCATCCTTGAAAACAGCATGAGCGCCGCAAAGCTCAATGGTGCTGACTCCGGCTTCTTTAAGCATAGGCAGCATAATATTATTATCCCGGAATTTTCTGAAACAAAAAGATTGTATTCCAAGCACATTGCTAGTTAACATCTAATTTTCTCACTTTTTAACAAGATTACAGCACATCTGATTCCACTGATCAATACTACCTTGTTTAGTCCGCCAGTCATTTGGGCGGATTGATCTTAGTAATTGTTTTTATGTTATCTTTACTTCCTTCCTTTTTTGCGAGGAAAGATAAATAGCATCTATTATTTTTTGTACTACCAGGCCTTGATGCGCGGGGGCTATGGGTTTGGCGTTCCCGGTACAAACCTCCATAAAATTTTTCTCCTGATTCGCCCAGGTGTCTTCCTTGGCAAACTGGGGAATTATATCCACGATTTTTCCAAAATGCTCGGTGGTTATCTTTAAAGGCACTCCGTTTTCCAGCGTAGCTCCACCTTTGTCGCCCATAAAGACAGAATACATCCCTTCTTTCTCTATATTTGCGGCCCAGCATACTTCAAGATTAAGCGTCGCGCCGTTTTTAAATCTGACCATAGCCGTCACAAAATCATCAACATCAAACTGCCCCCGCTTAACCAGTCCGCCCCACATAGAAACAAAATTATAATCTTTCTTGTGGCCGAACTTCATATAAGTGGCTCCGGAAACAGAGTCCGGCTCAGGAAAACCCATCTGATAAAGGGTCAGGTCTAAGATGTGCACCCCTAAATCGATAAGCCCGCCGCCGCCGGACATATTCTTTGTAGTAAACCAACCTCCGAGCCCGGGAATCCCTCTTCTGCGCAAAGCATAAGCATCAGCATGATAAATCTCTCCGAGTCCGCCGTTCGTGATAATCTGTTTTAACGCTTTTGAATCATCGCGGTGACGGTGCATAAAGCCTATTATGAGATGTTTTCTGTTTTTCTTTGCCACAGCAATCATTTCTTCGCATTCCCGTGCGTTCATTGCCATAGGTTTTTCGCAGAGCACATTAACCCCCGCATTTAGCACATCAATAACCACTTTCTTATGCAGGTAATTCGGCACACCTACTGCCACTCCGTCAAGCCGCTCCGTCTTTAACATCTCCTTGTAATCGGTATAAGCCCTTTTAACACCAAATTCATCGACCAGGCGTTTTGCTCTTGCCGGATTTAGATCGGCAACAGCTGCCACTTCTATACCAGGAACCTTGCTTGCTCCGGTTGCATGCGCAGAACCGATTCCTGCGCCTATTAGGCCAAGCTTGAAAACTTCTGACATATTTTTCTCCTTTTGGAAAAGTGATTTTCCGCCTTTAGCGAGATCTCTCCAAAACAAAGTTTTGGAGGACACTGAATAATAGCCATAAACCACAGACCGATTCTAATATTTTTACAGGGCTATTGCAACCGTTATATTTACTAAATGTGTAAAGTTTTGCAGAGTTTTCTCTATTGCATATGTTTTATTATACTGTTAAAATATCCATCGATATTGGAACAATAGAAGTATAGCAGAAATGTCTGCTTAAATTATCCTCACCCTAGCCTCTCCTTACAGGAGCAGGAGAGTGAATGCTGTAAGGAGAACAAAACATGCTAGACCCAAAAATATTCATGAACGATGAAGGCATAGACGCTGATAAATATATTATCGGGCTCTATATGCTCCAGTGCGAAACCACCGATATCTTAAAAAAGGTAGAAGCCATCGCCCTCGAGCAATCCACCGGAACCTGGGTCCAGCTGCCGGAGGAAACCGACGAGATCAGGAACCGCTGTGTAGCTAAAGTCCTCGGAGTTTACGAAGTCCCCCAGTATGAAGACGCACTCCCGGCCGGCACCAAAGAAAGAACTTTTATTTTTAAAATTGCGTTTCCGGCTGACAATATAAACGGCCAGATTCCGCAAATCCTAACTGCACTCTACGGTAATATTTCCATGTCCGGAAAATTAAAACTTCTGGACATTACGCTTCCGAATTCTTTCGTAAAAAAATTCAAAGGCCCAAAATTCGGTATCGAGGGTATGAGAAAACTTATAAATGTGCACGGCCGGCCATTAATGGTGGCTATGTTCAAACCCTGTATCGGAATGGACCCGAAATCTATCGGCAAGATGCTTTTTAATCTGGGCATGGGCGGAGTAGATGTTATTAAGGACGATGAACTCCTTGCGGACCCCTGCTTCTGTACCGTTGAAGCCCGCCTCGAAGAATGCTTGAAGGCCTGTGATAAAGTTTATAAAGAAACAGGAAGAAAAGTACTCTACGCTTTAAACATTACCGACAACTTTGATGTCATGTTCAAAAAAGCCAGGGACTCGGTAAAAGCCGGAGCCAACTGCTTAATGGTTAATGTTTTTACTGTTTCCTACTCTGCAATGTCTGTCCTGGCGGAAGACCCGGCAATAAATGTACCTATACTATCCCACCCGGATTTTGCAGGCGCGCTTTTTGGTTCGCCTAACTACGGCCTGGGCTCCAATCTGGTTCTTGGAAAGTTAAACAGATTGGCCGGCGGCGACATGGTCATCTACCCTTCGCATCTCGGAAAAGTTCCGATGGTTAAAGAAAGAGTGATCCGGATAGGACAGGAACTCACTTCCCCCTTCTACCATATAAAGAGAGCCTGGCCCGGACCTTCTGCAGGCATGTATCCCGGGATAGTCCCGCAATTAATTGAGGATTTCGGCAACGATGTAATAGTGGGTGCCGGCGGCGGTATTCACGCACACCCTATGGGGCTCATTGCAGGCGCAAAAGCTTTCCACCAGGCAATAGAAGCCACAAACAAGAAAATACCGCTCAGGAAAGCCGCGGAAAAACATAAAGAATTGAAAATAGCGCTTGAAAAGTGGGGCACACCGGAAACGGCTAACAACTATTCACTCACGAAGTAATCTATTCACGCGCAAAATGATATTTGCACAATTTATGCTTTTTCGTAGTAATCAGCGGTATATAAAGGTCCTTAAAGGTTCGTAATAGTCTATAAAAGTAAATGCGCTTTAAACCCTTTACGAACTTTTACAGACATTTATAGACTTTTTTGGACACATATTTTTCCGGAGGCATTATGATCAAATTCAACGAGCCTTTAAGCAAGCTTATCAACGATCCAAAAAAATTTACCAAGCATTTAAAATTTCCCAAACCCGACAAGATTCGCATCTATGATGACACGCTTAGAGACGGCGAGCAGATGCCGGGAGTTATTTTCTCACCCGAGAAAAAACTTCATCTGGCTAAGTTTCTTTCGAAGATGGGCGTGCATACTATGGATGTTGCTTTTCCCGTGAACGGCGAGACCGACCAGAAGGCGCTTCAACTTTGTGTCGCGGCCCAGAAAAAAGGAGAGATAAGAAAAGATATAGAGATCCTTGCGATGTGCCGTAGTAATACCAAAGATATCGATGTGGTAATAAACACGCTCGCAAAGATAGGCGCAAAACCTGATGATGTTTCCATTCTCGTCCTCTCCACCATCTCCGATCTTCATATAAAATATAAACTGGGCAGAACCCTTTTAAAAAGAGAAGGCAAATCCGAAAAAGACTGGATGAAAACTCCTCTTAAGTTTTACAGGGAGGCCAACACCAATCTTATCTGTGATGCTATCAAGTACGGCAGGTCAAAAGGAATAAGCAGAATAGAGTTTGCTTCCGAAGATTCCTCCCGCGGCAATATTGATTACGGCGTAAAATGGGCCAGGGCCTGCGTAAAGGCCGGCGGGACCAGGATGTGCTTCTCCGATACCTGCGGAGTCTTTACTCCCGAATCGGTAGATTACTATATTCCGAAGATGGTCAAGGCCTTGAACGGTGTGCCCATGACCGCGCACTTTCATAATGATTTTGGAATGAGCGCGCTCAACACGGTCCGGGCAATGAGCCACGGCGCTTCATATATGGGTGTCACCGCTAACGGCATAGGTGAACGCGCGGGTAACACCTCGTTACATCAGACTGTTATGATACTAAAAGATCTTTACGGCGTGGAGATACCCGGCTTCAGATATGATATGCTTCACGAGTTAAGACAGGAAGTTGAAAAAGCATCCGGAATCTGCATCCAGCCGCATGAACCTATTATAGGGGAAGGCGTTTTTGCCCATGAATCGGGTATCCACACCGCAGGCATTCTCATCCATCCCGCCATCTACCAGGTAATTCGTGAAGAAGAAGTCGGCGGTAAAAGGCGTTTTGTATTCGGAAAGCATTCAGGCGCCGGCGCGGTGGAAGATGTTCTCAAACAAAATGAAAAACTTTTGAAAGCCGGGGGAATTGAAATTACCGACGAACTCATCATGAAAGCCCTAAACAAAGTAAAAGCCATCCGCGAAAGCACTGCAAGAGACTACCTGGACATTGTGGACGACTATTACAGGAAGTATAAGAATTTGGGCATCTCCGAGGAACAGTTGCTGGAACTTGTTTTGAAAGGACTGTGACAAGTTCCTGATGACACAGATAATAAATACCTTCGTGAAGTAAAATTCTTCCATCACATTGATAAATTGAAGAAATAATTGTATACTCAATTAACTGCCGGACATATGGGCCGGCGATTCCTCTTAATTCCGGCGGATTTTTGGGCCGCCATTAAAATTAGGAAAAACAAGGAGGATTTATGACCAGACAGCAGGAAAACACGCGTTTTGAGGAAAAGGAATTTCTTATTTCTTTTTCAGACCTCACCGGCTACAACAAACTAGCGCAAGCCCTGGAAGACAAAGAAACTTTTAGATTACTTTCAGGATACTATAGAATAGTCAGTAGCGAGGTAGAAAAGGCAGGAGGCATTTTAGTAAAGTTTATCGGTGATGCCGCCATGATAGCCTTCACGGCAGAAAAAACCGACGAAGGAATAAAAACCCTTCTGGTTTTAAAACAAAAAGCAGATTCTTACTTTGAAAAGAAAGATATAAAACACTGCAGGCTCATGGTCAAAGCCCACTATGGAGCAATGATAAGTGCAATATCAGATAACAGGATGGATTTCTTCGGTAAAAATGTCAACGCCGCCGCAACCTTAAAAACAAACGGCTTTGCTATAACTCCGCAAGTTTTTAGAAAACTTTCACCCGCTACCAGAAAATTATTCAAAAAACACACACCCCAGGTAACCTATATTCCGGTTTATGAAAGACACATATAATATATAAATCCAAAGCAAAAATGTGAGAGTGTCCCCGTGTGACAGTCACGCAGTGACTGTCACAAAGGGACAGACTAAAATATTAATTTCGCGAATAAATATTTAAATTCGTTTTAGTATTGCTGTCCTGCTTTTAATCATTTTCAACTGGCCTGTATTTTTAAACCCGTATTTTTCTGCCAACCCAAGCGTCTCCTTAAATTCAGCTTCGTTTACCCTTTGTTTTGGTTCGGCAAGAAGGAGCAAACCGCCGATTTTTAATCTTTTCTTCAGGTTAAGAAATAATTTTTCCCGGTCCGGCACCTCATGGACAACATAGATGGCGAGTATAATATCTGCATCAATTTGAATGCCTATCTCGTGCTCCGGGTTGTTTATGGCTACAATATTTCCCAGCACGCCTTCCTTCGCCGCATATTTAACCAGCATATCCAGCATATTTTGCTGTACATCCACCGCAAATACTTTACCCGAAGGGCCTACAAGACTGGCCGCCGGTATTGAGAAAAATCCGGGACCGGACCCAAAATCAAGTACAGTCATACCGTCTTTCAAATACGGTTTCAGTATCCTGTAAGGATTTTGCGCTAATCTCCTCAAAAATCCTATAAGTTTTCCGGCCCTACCGGCACAAAAAATTTCATGTTTATGATCGCAAGACATAACATTTCTCCTTTCAAAAACACAATATCATTCAATTGCGATAAGATAGGGTTTGTAAAGTTTGTAAGGTTTTATAAAGTAGAAATCTATTTTCGAAAGCGTTGACATTATAAACATTAAAAACTTTATAAACTTTAGTAACGATTTTCAATCTCCTAACGGAATTCCCTTGCCTCTGTAAGCTCTGTCATCAGGAATCTCAAACATCAGGTCTTTTTGCGCGCGCTTTCCTTTGAGGCTTTTTTCCACAAATATCTTTTTGCCTGTGAAAGGCTCATAGCCCGTATGATACATAAGAGTTGAGTAGGTCGAGGGTGTCGGAGTAAAAACCTGAATCTGTTCGGGGGTCATCTTGAGTTCTTTTTTCACAAAAGCCCGGAGTTCCTTCATGTCAGCAAGGTCGCAACCAGGATGCGCGGCAATCATATAATAGGTCAAAAACTGGTTTTTCTTGTGTTTGATATTCAATTCATCAAATATTTCTTTAAATTTTCGCAGATGCGCCACTTTTGTTTTCCCCATTAGCGGGGTCAGTTTTTCTGAAATATGTTCGGGCGCTATTTTCAGTTGCCCCGAGACATGATTTTTTACAAGTTTTTCAATATACTCAACTCCAAATTCGCGATCCTCCAGAATCATATCATAGCGCAGGCCTGAAGCAATAAACACTTTTTTAATTCCCGGTATGCCCGCTATTTTTCTTAAAAGCTCCAGCTGCGGGCTGTGATTTACCTTTAATTTTGGACAAACCTGGGGATAGACACACTTCCTGTCTTTGCATCTTCCTTCTTTTAGTTTTTTACCGCATTCTATGCCGTACATATTTGCGGTGGGGCCCCCGATATCGGTTATATAGCCTTTAAAGTTACCCCGTCTGGAGATATTTTCGGCTTCTTTAATTATAGAATCACTACTTCTGGAAATAACCGTGGTGCCCTGATGAACGGTTAAAGCACAGAAATTGCATTCCCCGTAGCAACCCCGGTGCGAAGTGATGGAGTATTTTATGGTCTCCATAGCGCGAACTTCGCCCTTTTGTTTGTAATACGGATGAACTTCCCGCTCGTAATCCAGATCGTAGATAGCATCAAGTTCCGGCGTGGTCAAATTGGGCTGCGGCGGATTTTGCACCAGGTATCTGGTGTCCTGCTTTTGGACCAGCCCCTTTGAAACAATAGGATCGGTGTTGTCGTAGAATATTTTAAACATTTCAGCGAACTTCTTTTTATCTTCCTTTACCACCTCATAAGGAGGGATTTCAATATAGCCTGCTTTGACGGCGCTTTCGGCATAGCAGATACCGTTAATATTTTTCCAATCAGCTCCTGTTCGTAGTGCCTCCGCTATTTCTAATATTGCTTTTTCGCCCATACCATAAACAAGCATATCAGCTTTGGCATCGAAAAGCACGGAGCGGCGTACGGAATCTGTGAAATAGTCATAGTGCGCTACGCGCCGCAGGGAGGCTTCAAGACCGCCGAGAATTATAGGTTTTGTTTTTTTAAAATTTCTTTTTATTAAATTAGTATATGCGATTGTGGCTCTTTCCGGCCTTTTATTATTTGCGCCACCCGGCGTAAAATCGTCTTCAAGTCTCTTTCTAAGCAGGGCCGTATAATTCGCAACCATTGAATCAACTGCACCGGCGGTTACGCCCCAAAATAATACCGGTTCACCCAGGCGCTTAATATCCGTAGGAGAACTCATATCCGGCTGGGCAATTATACCGACTCGATAGCCTGCATTAAGAAGTACTTTACCTATTACAGCCACACCAATAAAAGAACTGTCCAGATAAGCATCCCCGGTAACGAGAATGATATCGAGAGCGTTCCAACCGAGCTTTTTAGTTTCTTCAAGAGTTGTAGGGATGAACATATTGATAATTATATCATAATTAGCAACAGTTCGTAAGGTTTTAATACTGGTGT